>CALHUZ010000176.1 GCA_938039305.1 uncultured Saprospiraceae bacterium | reverse complement strand
TGGATCTTCTCTATTGTCTATATTTCCATCACCTGCAGGATTAGAAAATATATCTGCCGTAAAACCATAGAAGAACATATGCTCATCTGCCTCTTCTGATATCTCTGCCGTGATATCTTCTACATCCATCCCTAATGTATTTTCAAGTGTCAGGGTCATCGTGTATTCTGTATTTGCCGCAAGGCCTATCTCATCAATGGTAGGATTCGCAACGCCTTCTCCATCTGCATCAAACCATGCTGCTGTAATCGCATCTCCGCCTGCTGTTGGTGTGAAATTCAAAACAATCTTGTTGATCACTTCTTCCTCTTCGCCATGTTCGTCTTCTGCAATTTCTATTGCAAATGTGATGTCTATATCTGTACCGCCAGTATTAGCATCAGAAGTCGCAGACTTAAGGTCAGGTTGGTGCTTTAGAATAATTTTGAATTCACCTGGAGCTTCTGTATGTGCTCCGGCTGTCCAGTTGGTAGATAGACCAAGTGGTTGTCCATTGCTATCTTGATCATTGTAGTTCAGTGGATCATTTCTATTATCGATGTTTCCATTGCCAGTAGGATTAGAAAATATGCCATCGGTAAAAGAGAAGAAGAACATGTGTTCGTCCGCTTCTTCTTTAATCTCCGCCGTGATGTCCTCAGGAGAGCTGCCTAAAGTATTGAGCACTTCTATAGCAAGTTCATAGTTCACTCCTTCTTCGAGTTGTATGCCGCCTATAGTCGGTGCGGCAGCGCCTTCTCCATCTGCATCAAACCATTCTGCAGTGATCGCATCTTCACCGTTATCAGGTGTGAAGGTTAGTTTAACCTGATTGATCTCTTCTTCCATCTCCTCTTCCATTTCCATCGGCATAGGATCATCATCTCCACAGGAGGTGATAAAGAATGATGCGAATAAGAGTAGTAGGAAGTATTTTATGCTTATTGATTTCATAGTGTGAATGTTTGCCGAGTAATATTAATGCAATATAGTTGCATTTAGATCATATACGCAACATTGTTCACTTAAAATGCTAATGAAGCCGAAAAAGAGACGTTTCTACCCATAGCATCTGAGAAATAGCGCAACCTATCCGTGTATGAGCGATAAGAAGTATTGAGCATATTATCAACACGTAGAGAAGCGGTTACTGCTTTGTACTGATAGTTTACATTGCAGCCTGCGAGTAAGTAGCCCTTAGGAGCAGCCATAAAATCAAAGATTTCATCAGGAGTGACATCCTGCATATTGTTCTGGAAGCTGATGGGCTCTATGACGTCTGGGGCATTCCATTGCTGTGCCATATAATCCAAGCTGAGACCAAGATCCCATGGCCCGCGATGGTACTCGATGGAGTAACTTAGATTCAAAGGTGGTATATCGACGAAGTGTTGATTATTGTCAGTGTCTTTGGCTACCACATAGGAGAGCTTTACTTCTGATGTGAGTTCGTCTGTATGCTTGAATCGGACGTCCCAGTCACTTCCTATAAAGAGCGCATCCGTCTGCTGATATAGAAAGTAGGGGAAGGTACCTGCGACATTGGTGGTCACACCAAAAGGCCGTAAGAAGATATAA
This sequence comes from uncultured Saprospiraceae bacterium, assembly GCA_938039305.1. Classification (GTDB taxonomy): domain Bacteria; phylum Bacteroidota; class Bacteroidia; order Chitinophagales; family Saprospiraceae; genus JAJRXG01. Next base: position 1,350 of record CALHUZ010000176.1, on the reverse strand, counting down.
TTGTTGATTTTATTTACATGAAATATTAATTCGGCGTCGAGCTTATCATTGCTGATCTCTACACCTGATACCCACTTCAGACTTTTTTCAGAAGGCACGGGTCGATCCACTTGATCAAATACTCGCGTCAAAGGTGTTATCAAATTAGGCTCAAAGTTATACCGCCAAAGTCCAAATTGGATGCGAGAAAAATGATAACCAAATGAATATAACTCAGAAACATTAGGTGGTCGCCAGGCTGTTCCAATATTAGAAAATAGTGAAACTGCTTCGCTCATTTTTTTTCTATAACCCAAGGTGAACGTCGCATTGGTGAACTTGATCTTATTGTCATAAAATGTAACATCTCTTATCGTATCACTCACGCTCAGCTTCTGATGATCCACTCTGATGCCTAGTTCAAAAACAGATTCTTCAAAACTTAGCGACTGTATCGTATAGGCTCCCAAATTCAAAACATTGTAATCGGGTACAAAATTAATCGGATTAGATCCTGGTTCATTGACACTGTTCTGTGCGAATAATTGTATGCCAGAATTTCCACTCCATTTATCTTTCGTGGGTTGTGTCCAATCAGCCTCAAGTGTATGAGATAATAATTTTAGATCAATCACTGGTCGGTCGTTGAGCTCTCCTCTTCGTATATCAAACTCTTTTCTAATATTGCGCTGTACACCGTATGTCACTTTTACAAGATGCTCTCCGGCGAATATGGAAAGATCAGTTTTTAATAAAGCATGCTGTGTCGCGTGCTTTGGGTTCTGTATGTCATATGTAGGCTCAAATGTAGGACTGGGCGTTCCACTATCTATAGCGTTTTGCAAGTCTTGAAGATTGCCTACGAGTGAGCCTCTAAGGATGCCTAATTCTTGATCGAGGTAGCTTCCAGATATTTCTAATTCGTATTTAGACTGATGAAAGAGTGTATTGAAACTTCCTCCATATTCTCTTTTTCCAGTATTGGATAAATTATAATCTGGTGATGAGAGATCAGCTTGAACAATCCCAAAGCCGCTAGCATTCCAAGCGAATCTATGAGACCCTTGTTCTAAAGAAATCTGATTACTAATAGCTCTGCCATTGGATTGATACGAAGCACCTAATGTGCCCCCTAAAGACTGATCCAACAATGGTCTTTTAGATTTATAGAGTATGACACCTCCAAGTGCTTCAGGTCCATATTTTACAGTGCCAGCGCCTTTGACAACCTCTATTCTATCTACGTGAGAAGGATCTATCTCAGGCGCATGACCTTCACCCCATAATTGATAAGCGTGACGTAGTCCGTCATTCATAATTAGAACGCGATTAGAATGTAAACCATGAATGATAGGTTTAGAAATATTAGAT
>CALHUZ010000175.1 GCA_938039305.1 uncultured Saprospiraceae bacterium | reverse complement strand
GTATAAGATTTTCTTTAGCTGACATAGGCTTTCTAATAGGCGGCAAATATAGAAGTATTCAAAAGGTTTGTTTAGTCGCTTTTCTTATTCTAATAAATACCCGGAATCAACTTAGATGTGCTTTTTACATACTTATCATATAAAGCATCACCTTTGTACTTTTTCTTTCGTGACTTCTCTATCGGTGGTATTCCCGAAACAAATAAAAGCAATAGAATAATGAAGATCGGGCTGCCTATAGTAAGCCACCTGATCCCAAATATTACTGGCGTTGATGCGACGAACATGCCTATCCAGAATAATATCTCACCTGTATAGTTGGGATATCGAACTACACTATAAAGTCCTTCCGTATATAGCTTTTTACCATTATCACCTTTCTCTTTCCAAGACATCTTTTGTTGGTCTGCTACTGTCTCTAATACCAAGCCAATGATTGCTATAGCGTATCCCACCCATTCTATAGAAGTGATATCAGCTATCCCAGCTGATTCTCCTGGCTTATCTAAAAGACGGTACAAGAAAGGTGATGAAATGATCCATGCCGCAAAGGCCTGAATCAAAAAGAACCTTAGGAATCTAAGTGGATTAGTCCTGATCTCATCAAATCTGTCATCCTTACCCATTTTGGTCACTCGATTGAGCAAAAACGTCCCAAGCCTCAGTGCCCAAAGGATAATAAGAGACGCAACGATGCACTTAGCTACACTTGTGATGCCTAAAGCACCGATAAAACCATAGGCAGCTAGAGTAGCAAAGCTCAAAGAATAGGTGATATCAGTCAGCTTATCTGTCTGAAACTTATAAGCAATGGGAAATATGATGAGATTCATCGCCAATACGACGATTAAACCAATGATTATTGGATCCATATCGAGTTGATTTGATCCTTTAAACATAATCAATCAGAAAAGGTTGGAAGAGCTGAGATAGAGGTATATATTTGCAACCTTTTGAGAAGGACAGTTAATATGTCTCTCAGCTTACTGAGCAGTAAGACGATTAACTAAACTACTTGGCGTGGTAGCTCAGCTGGTTAGAGCGCAGGATTCATAATCCTGAGGTCGGCAGTTCAAGCCTGCCTCACGCTACATAAGAAAAGCCCGTGAATCAATTGATTTACGGGCTTTTTACGTTTCAAAACCCCATTCTTTAAGGGTATAAAAAAAGGCCATCTGAATAAATCCAGATGGCCTTCTATATTTTGGCTTCTAAGCGGTCTATCCGCCGAAATCATCAAATGCTACATTCTCTTCTGGGATACCCCAGTCGTCAGCCATCTTCAGTACGCATTGGTTCATGATCGGAGGACCACAGAAGTATAATTCTAATTCCTCTGGTGCTTCGTGCTTACTCAAGTATTCATCGATTACTACTTGGTGTACATAACCTTTAAAGCCATCGCCTTCTGGGTCATTGATATCCTTCTTTAATGTCCAGTTATCTTCTGGTAGCGGATTATCTAATGCTACTGCAAATCTAAAGTTCGGGAAGTTCTTCTCTATCGCTCTAAACTCTTCTATATAGAATAACTCTTGCCTTGTACGTCCTCCGTAGAAGAAGGTTACTTTTCTACCTGTCTTCAATGTGTGAAAGAGGTGATAGAGATGTGATCTCATTGGTGCCATACCTGCTCCTCCTCCTATATACAACATCTCGCTTTCTGTCTCCTTGATGAAGAATTCTCCATAAGGGCCAGATATCGTCACCTTATCTCCTGGCTTACATCCAAAGACATAAGAAGAACACACACCTGGATTAACATCCATCCATCCACCCTTCGCTCTATCAAATGGTGGAGTTGCTATTCTAATCGTAAGCGATACAATATTTCCTTCTGCTGGGTGATTAGACATAGAGTATGCTCTGAATACTTCTTCGTCATTGACCATCTTAAGATCCCATAACTTAAACTGATCCCAGTCCTTTTGAAACTTATCAGGAGAGTCATGATAATCTGGATGCGCAGTAATATCCATGTCTTTGTAGTCCACAGTGATCGGTGGTACATCTACTTGGATATATCCTCCTGCTTCAAAGTCAAGTGTCTCCCCTTCTGGAAGCCTTACTATGAATTCTTTTATAAAAGTTGCTACGTTATAATTAGAAATCACTTCGCACTCCCACTTCTTAATACCAAATACCTCTTCTGGCACTCTAATCTCCATGTCCTCACGAACCTTCACCTGACATGCTAATCTTTTTTTCTCAGCTGCTTCTTTTCTTGAGAGGTGATTCATCTCAGTAGGAAGTACATCTCCCCCTCCACTGTCTACATGGCATTCGCACATGGCACAAGTTCCACCTCCACCACAAGCTGATGGCAAGAACACATTTTGTTCTGATAAAACTGTAAGTAGTGTACTTCCCGGCTTTACTATGAAAGGCTTTTCAGTATCTCCGTTTACAAAGATCTTTACATCTCCTTGTGCTACTAGCTTCTTATTTGCGTAAAGCAAAATATAAGACAAGCCAAGTATCACTGCACTAAAGACTACAACTGCTAACAATATGGTCACCATATCTTATCTTTTTGTAATTCTAATATTAATTGCCACCGATGGCTGCAGGATCTATACCAAGTAGACTTAGAAAAGCCATACCCATCAATCC
>CALHUZ010000174.1 GCA_938039305.1 uncultured Saprospiraceae bacterium | reverse complement strand
GGCTCATCTTGATACTCGGCTTGCTTTTCTAATGATGAGAAGTGTACATTGATGGCGTAGTCATAAGTGTTGTCTACGACTCCGCGTGCTTCTGTTGGTGCTGGAGGGCCCCAGTAAAATGTCTCAATCTGTGGGCAGGTTCCAAGCTTAACAAGCCCGGCTTCAAAAGCTTTCTTCTGCTCGTCTGTAGTTCCTTCTTTTGTCCAAAAGAATACTGTGTGTATTAGTACTGGTTTTTCCATTTCTTGATGATTATTGATAATGGTCATTTCGTCAATTGTTTGACCTTGACCATTTGGGTTACAGGATAGTAAAGTGCTTACAACTATTGTTACGACTATAATTTTAATGAATTTCATTTTGCTTTATTGATTTGATTCTAATAAGTAGTTAGTAGCTGTGTCCAAAGAATAGGGCATTAGCGAATAATTTATTGTTGCCCCAGAAGTATCCTCTAAAAACTGGATTGTCTACAAGGCCTATAATTTTTCCTCTTCCCATGCGTGTTGAAAATACTGAAGTTGCTCCGGGCATTAGTGCTTCATTGTCTTTGTGTAAATATCCACTTAGGACTGGGCTTTTGCTATATCTTCCTGGAGTGTTGTATGCATCAGTGCTTGTCTTGAAGTAGTCATTTCCTCTTTTGAATACTGGAAGTTGTGATCTGTGATATCCATAGAATAATGGGTGAGTTACATCTATATCAATCATAGCGATCATGCCTCCAGTGAACTTAGCCCCTCTGGCTTCATCAGCTCCAGCATAAGCCTTCATAGCTTTTGATTTCTTAGCATCTTTTTTACTTTTGTCAGTATCAGTTTGATAATCCAGACTTACGATGTCTTGGTTTTTTAACCAGCGGATAGCTCCCTTGATGGCGATGATGTTGCCACCAGCTCTTATCCATGCAGTAAGTTTTTCTTTACTTCCATTAAGTGCATTGTAGTTTCCATCAGGCATGATGATGGTGTTATAATTAGAAAGATCTATTCTGCTGAATCTATCTACGTCGATCATTGGGATGGCCATTTCTAAGTTTTGGTCCACGTGATGCCAGAGCTGTCCTGCGTCGTTAGAATTTACACCGTTGCCGATGAGCATAAGTGCTTTAGGGTTTTCTAATGTACCGAGCGATCTACTTCCGAGGTTTACGCCTGATTCTACTAAACCACTTGGGACGCCAGTCACGTTTAGTGTATTGTGGGCACAAATTTCATCCATAAGTTTTCTAAGTTCTGGCTTAGACATAGATTGGTTGTTGCCAGTAGGAATGATGAGTGTTCCGCGATCGAAAGGAAGCATGGCATCCATTTTCGATACTTTTCCGGATTCAACAGCAGTCATCGTGGCCAAGTGCTTCCTTGAAACAAATGCCTCATTAGCCAGCTTTACAATTACTCCTTTTGCTAAAAGTGTCTTTAGTGCTCTTGGTGCATGATATGAATCCCACTCTATGAGATAGGCATATACATCTTCATCAGCATTGACCTTTCTGCTTAAAGTCGGCACTGCAGTGACGCGGTCGCCCAGCTTCATTCCTGATTTCATTTCCTGATAAGGGATATCGTAAGCAAGAGGAAGTGTCCAGGCTGATACATCATAGAATAAACTATCCTTGAAGGTTGTTACCTTTTCAAAAATCGACTTCGCTAATCTGTATTGATCTTGATCAAGTGCTACTGCATAACCATTATTTGGCGTAAGCTTCGTTCCATTTATGTCAATGTCAGAAGACAACTTATGTACTTCGATCTGATGGCTTAGTAATATCTCAATAAAGCGATTGACTTTCACATGATCATGAGGATCACCAAAGGCATAACCCTTTACATTATTCTTCTTAGCCAATTGCCTCGCTTCTAAAAACGATTGTCTTTTATAATCCAATATCTGCTTACGAAGACCGACTGCAGCATCTTGAGTAGATAGCATCGTCGTCACTTGGTTTCTAATTGTAAATGGAAAAGTAAGCAATCCGTTATCGGTCTCTTGAAGATGACCTCTTGAACTTGCTTGCTCGAACAAAATACCGATACATCCTTGTGCATCTGGATAAGTCGAACCCTTGCCATAATAGTAATCATCAAAAGACTCCTTAGTGTAGTAAAGAGATCCAATCTTATCCAATGCCTTACCGTGATACTTGGCGACTTCGTAAGTCAGCTCTTGGTTGAGTAGAGGAGTGTTAGGATTAGTACGATCTGGGATGCCTGGCTGAAAGAAGAAAGTGGAATTACTTCCCATCTCATGATGGTCAGTAAGTATGTCTGGCTTCCATTCGTGGAATGTACGGATGCGACCTACACTCTCTGGATGTGTAAGCAGTAACCAGTCACGATTGAGATCAAACCAATAGTGATTCGTTCTACCACGTGGCCATGCTTCAGTATATTCTCTACTATTGGGATCAGATATAAGGTGCTTTCCTTTGTGCGTATTTACCCAAGTGGAAAACCGCTGAAGACCATCAGGATTAAAGCTTGGATCAAAAAGTATCACGACATCATTGAGCAGTTGATCTATCTTCGCCCCTTGTCCTGCTGCCAGATAATACATCGTAGCCAAAGCTCCATTAGAGCCACTTGGCTCATTGCCATGTATAGAACAACCCTGATAGATGATGATGGGCATGTTCTCGATATCTACAGATTCCGACTGAGAAGTATTAGTCAATTTCTTGTGCTCTGCTTTGATGTCATCGATACGGCCATGATTAGATGGTGATGTAACGGTTAGATATATCAAAGGTCTCTTCTCATGACTACGCGCATACTCTGTCAGTGTGATGCGATCTGAACGATCTGCAAGTTCCTTCATATAATAATAGAGCTTATCGTGTGTCACGTGCATCTCTCCGACTTCATGTCCCAAGAACTCCAGTGGAGTAGGGATAGACTGATCATAAGTGATGTCTGGTAAGTAGTAAGACAAATCTATGTCCTGAGCCGAAGTAGTCAGCGAAAGCATAGAAATCAGTAGGGCAATAGCCAATGAATGAAGTCTCATATCTGATGTGATTGGTTTGTATCTGCCGCTAAGATAAATAAGTGTTCGAGAGTTGTATGAATAAGCAAGTTTCTCTCTAAGAGGTGGTTAGCAACTTGTTTTCTGAATACTTTAAAATAACCTTTTCACCACTATGGAAGTGATATTCTGACTATTTTGCGGAAGCAACAAAGTAGTTAGCTTCCTATCAAATATGGAGTCAAACTGCAAGAAATAAGCGCGAGATATGAAGAGTGGTCTAATACAGGAATTGAGTGATGCCATCGGCTCAGCCAATGTCATAAGTGGAGAGGGGCTTAACGAGCGCTATATCCACATCTGGAAGATGGATCAGCCGCTTCTAGCAGTAGCGGCAGTATTGCCTCGATCAACGGAGCACGTCTCGGCCGTGATGAAGATATGCTTTGCGTACGATCAAAAGGTCGTCGTTCATGGTGGACTGACTAATCTGGTAGGTAGCACGGAGACTGATGGAGACGAGGTAGTGATCTCACTGGAGAAGCTGAATCAGATTGAAGAATTGGACGAGAAGAGTAGGACGATCACTGCGCAAGCAGGTGTGATTTTAGAACAGGTGCAGTTGGCTTGCAGTGAGAAAGAGCTTTTATTTCCACTAAATTTTGGAGCGAAAGGATCAGCTCAGATAGGTGGTGTTATTTCAACTAACGCAGGAGGACTTCGTGTCTTCAAGTATGGGATGACTCGTAATCTTGTTTTGGGCTTAGAAGTCGTATTGGCAGATGGGACGATCATCTCTTCATTGAAGAAAATCATCAAAGACAACTCTGCTTATGACTTGAAACATATGTTTATCGGAAGTGAAGGGACACTTGGTATCATCACCAAGGCCGTTCTAAAGCTATCTGAAGCACCTAAAAGTAGAACGAGTGCATTCGTCGCTATCGATGACTATGAGCATGTGATCTCGTTTTTGAAACATATGGATAGTGGATTAGCAGGGACCCTCAGTGGCTATGAATTGATCTGGGGACATACTTACAAAGTGATGACGACACCACCAGCACAGATGCGTCCACCGATTCCACATGGACATTCTTACTATGTACTTTTAGAAAGTCATGGTGCTGATGTAGAAAAGGATACGGCCGTTATGGAAGCGTTGCTCGAGTCGGCATTGGAAAAAGGATTGATAGAAGATGCGGCTATCGCGAGCAATGAAGCAGATCTTACTTGGTTCTGGACGATACGAGAAGATGTTCATGTATTTGTCTCTCAAGCGAATCATGATCAGCACTTTGATATCAGTCTTCCTCTTCCCTTAATAGGAAATGTGTTAGAGCGAATTTCTAAAAACCTATATGAGCTTCCAGATGTAGAAGTCGTCTTTATATTTGGTCATGTCGCAGATGGCAATATTCATCTTGTCGTTGGTAAGCGGATACAAAGTGACGAATTGATTCATGCCATCAACGAAGTCATCTATAGCGAACTACAACCGATCGGAGGTTCTATTTCTGCAGAGCATGGCATCGGAAATCATAAAAAGGCATATTTACATTATTCGAGATCTACGGCTGAGATAGAATTGATGAAAACATTGAAGAAGTCACTTGATCCTAAGTTGTTGCTTAATCGCGGAAAGGTAATCGATGTATAAATGAACAGTTGTTTTAAGAGGCTGTTGTTTAGATATTTAATTTCAATTAATTTATAATAATGAGAATTCTTGTAGTAGGCGCGAGTGGTACAATTGGAAAGCATATTTCATTCTACTACAAGTCTGAAGATCATGAGGTGATTGAGGCACATAGGTCGAGTCATCATTTTCCAGTTAACTTAGAAAGTGCTTCATCGATTAATGCCTTATTTGAAAAAGTAGGTTCTGTGGATGCCATCATATGTGCAGCAGGAGAAGCGAAGTGGGCGCCGTTCAGTGAGCTT
>CALHUZ010000173.1 GCA_938039305.1 uncultured Saprospiraceae bacterium | reverse complement strand
ACGAATAAAATACAGAAGAATAAAATTGGAAAACCTCCAATCACTGATAGTATCCTGATGCCTTCTATGCCTGCATATGATATCATCACCCATGACATGATAGCAATCAAGCTACCCCAGAGCAGCTTAATAGATACGGGCGCTTCAGGCTTTTCTGGATTGACTCCTTCTGTACTCAGACCACTCATAGCAGAGGTATTAGAATCTGCAGAAGTGACATAAGATATAAAGACAATGATTAGAATCAAAACACTACCAAATCTAATATAGGGCATCTCTTCCATCAGAAAAAAGATCACAACCTGAGGGCCTCCTTCAGAAAGCATCTGATACAGGTCACCATTATTACTGAGGTCCCAAGAAAGCGCAACTCCACCGAAGATACTCATCCATACGATGCTAAATAATGAAGTATATAGGAGATTGATTCTTATAAATTCTTTCACCGTATACCCTAAAGCAAGTCTCCCTAAAAATAATGCGGAGACAGGTGCCCATGCCATCCAGTTCGCCCAATAAAAAGACGTCCATGATTGTCTCCAAGCTGAGTCAAAACCATCTAAGCCAAGGCTTCTCGGTACAAACTGAACTACGTATTCTACTATTCCATTTCCCGCAAGGGTGATAGCCTTCATGTCTATCATGAGCAACCCAAATACCGCAATCAAGAAAATGAAGAATATAACATTGATGCTAGAAAGCCACTTGATACCTCTTTGTAATCCTGAAGATGCAGACGCCACAAAAGCAGCAACTATCAGAAGCGTGATGATACCAAATAGAAAGGGACCTTGAATTATATCGGTCATATTATGAATACCTCCGCTCAATGTCAGCACTCCAGCTCCTAAAGAGGCAGCCATCCCTGCCACTAATGCAAAAAGGCAAACACCATCAAGAGCATCATGATACCATTTGGCATCTTGACTTTTTGAAAATATCATCATCATAGATGACACCTTGAAAGGCAACTTATACTGGTAGTACGCCAATGCAAAAAGTAAAGATATCGAAGTATATATCGCATAAGGTGAGAACGTCCAATGCATATACAACGTCGACATAGCTGTCACTGCGGAAGACATAGCTCCTGCTTGCAAGTCTCCCGATGGCGGTTCATAAGTATGATACAAAGGCTCCGCACTTCCCCAGAATAGAATCCCTGTGGCTATCGTAGTACAAAGGACTATTGAGAACCACTTAAACTTAGGGAGTATTGGTTTTGCATCAGCGCCTCCGATCCGCACAGCTCCAAGAGGAGACACGTAGGCTCCTATTACTGCTATCACCATCACGAATACCACCCAGTTAAATAACCAATCAAAGTGCTGAAGGATCCATATCCTAAAACCATCTAAAACCTCAACCAAAAGATCAGGCTCTATCAAAGCGAAGGCAACCGCACAAATGAGAAGAACAAATGAAGGAAGAAAGACTGTAAGTCGAAGGCGTTTGATCACCTCCCAAAAGTAAGAGAATTAGATAGAGACAACTCTATTGAGAAAAAGTTCTACCGAGTTAATGTAACATAGTCCTTAAGGACATTTTCCAAAAATGCCTTTTGATCAGGTTCTATATTCTTAACCTTCAAGTCACCAGCTATCTTCTTGGTGATCGTATCCATAGCTTTGCGAGTACTTCTATTTTTGAATCTGCCATGTCTACTAAGGATGTCTTTCACAAGAATCATATCTTCATCTGAGTAGTTAGTAACACCCGGATATAATATTTCTCTTTCACGATCTTGGATCCGCTCAACTCTATCAAGACTCACTTCATGTCCTTGTCCCAGTTTTATGACAGTACAACTCCCTATGAGATCTCCAAGTCTTTGATTTTTAGGAGACGAAACAATAAAGATAGCTCCTAAAGCCCCCACAGAAAAAGTAATGTCCAACATCCGAAACACCCACCGCTGAAGAGCTTCAGAAGGATTAGGTGGAATTCCTTTCAGATTGACCACTTTGGTTTTCATCGCCATCTTACCTAAAGATTGGCCTCCATTATAAATTTCAAACAACAAGTGATATAAAGCAGCAATCAGAAAAACACTCACATAGGTTATGGTATCTGCTCCTATAAAACTTCCGACCAGACCAAAAGCAAAACCCAAAGCACTTATGACCATAAGATCAATCAACGTTGCGATGATTCGATCAGCTAAGGAGGCTAATTCAAAATACACAATGATATTATGAGCAGTTCTGATCTCGATCCGCTTAGCCATGCTGAATTAAAAATTGAGTCATTACATTAAAATTAACACTAATATGATGAAACGTTCTTACTTATAATTAAATTTAATTTTACTTGTGATGCGAGAAGACTGAATTGATCCATAGATTAAGTCAATTTCTTGAATTCAAGCCATTACTAAAAACTATTAGCCAAAGAGCATATTTACATTTATATAAGAAAATTCCTTCTTGAACGAGTCGACTTTTATATCTAACAACAAACATAAATGGCAAGAGCTTGAAGACCTGCTTGAGACCAAAGAAAAGGATCCAGATAAACTTCAGGAGCTATTTGTCAAAGTCTCAAGTGATCTCTCATACGCGAGAACCTTCTACCCGAATCGTACAGTCCGCCTCTACCTCAATGGATTAACTCAAAGAGTTCTTGATCTCATACAATCAAGAAAGTCATCATTTAGCTGGTCAATGATAGTTGACTTCTATCGGCATGAATTACCCCAACAGTTATGGAGAGCACGCCGTGCGTTCCTTGTTTCATTTGTTGTATTTGCACTGGCTGTTATAATAGGCGCTTTGTCAACTGCCTACAATCCAGAATTCACAAGAGTGATCTTGGGTGATGCATATGTTGAGATGACGAATCAGAATATCAATGACCAAGATCCGATGGCCGTTTACAAATCTCAAGGACAAGTAGATATGTTTTTCGGGATCACTCTGAATAACATCAGGGTCGCTTTTATCGCCTTCGTTATGGGACTATTAGGCAGTATAGGAACAGTAGTCTTGTTGATGTCCAACGGCATCATGTTAGGATCTTTCCAGTACTTCTTTTACCAAAAGGGTTTGTTCTTGACTTCGTTCTTAACGATATGGATCCACGGCACCATTGAGATTTCAGCTATCATCATAGCAGGAGGTGCAGGACTAATTTTAGGAGATGGCATCCTTCATCCTCAAACTTATAATCGTTCTCTCTCACTGCAAGTCGCATCAAAGAGAGCGATCCGAGTTTTGCTTAGTACTGTGCCACTATTTGTAATAGCAGGATTTCTGGAGTCATTCATAACGAGGCTAACAGATCTTCCGGTTATTGTCAAGACCTCTATCATATTGCTATCCTTAGGATTCATCATATACCATTTTATAATCTATCCATACAAGTATCAGCAAAACCACGACATCACAGATGATGACTATGATGTAGAGCCCAGTGACCTAAATGAGATTATAAACAATACTGGTGGATACAAGTCTTTCTCCGCTATAAGCGAAATTACATTCGCGCAGTTAAGGGCTTTGGGAGGACAGGTCATCTATCGAGGTATTTTACCAGTTCTATTTTTAGCTACGGCATCTTATTGGGCTTGGGCAAAAATCGGCGATATTTCTAACGACCTAAGCTATCCCTTATATAGCGAACATCTCCTCTTCAATTATGAAGCCGGAGGGCACTTCCTACCGATTGTCTATTTGCTATGTCTTGTGCACCTGACAACTATCATTTCTCTAACATATAAGAGGGCTGCTATTACTTGGCAATCTTATTTACTATTTCTAAAAATGCACGGCTGGAAATTAGCTTTGTTGATCGCACCTTTCTTAGCTGTATTCTACTATGCTCAGATCATGGTATTTGTATTGATGATGTGTATGATACCTCCTCACTTTATATTTGTGATGCTTTATAACATTACTGAAGAAAATCTTCCATTTACGGTTACACTGAAGGAGTCACTTTCTTCGTCTTACAACAAATACTTTGGATATTTCGGGCCATTATTATTAGTAAGTGGCATCTACTTGTTATTCTGGTTAGTGAATCAGACGGTGGCTGACATGCTATTCACTGATTTCTTTTCATGGTTAGAATTCTTTCCAGGAAATATCCCCAATTCCATTTATGTTGATTGTCTATTTAGAATCATAACTGGAGGTATCGTTCTTATGATATTCTATTTTATGTTCTTGAATAAGCACAGGTCGGTTATTTGCCAAGATCAGAGTATTGACTTACAAGAACGCATCGAAGTCTT
>CALHUZ010000172.1 GCA_938039305.1 uncultured Saprospiraceae bacterium | reverse complement strand
GCCATGTCTAAGTTGGGCCTGCCGATGATTATTTCTAATCAAGCTTCATTTCCTATGGAAGAAATTACTATAGGAATGGGTGATGGTCCACGCTGGTTTCAGTTGTATTGGAGTAAGTCCAATGATTTGGTCAAGAGCTTGGTGCAACGAGCAGAAAAATGTGGTTGTTCGGCTATTGCTGTAACCTTAGATACGACGATGTTAGGTTGGCGAGTACAAGATTTAGATTTGATGTTTTTACCTTTCTTAAGAGGTCAAGGCATTGCACAATATACAAGCGACCCTGTTTTTAACAACATTGTAAAGAATATGGATTTCGGGTCAGAGTCGATGAACCCTCCTGGCGTCGATCCAGAAACCTTTAAAGCGGTACAAGCATTTACAGGTGTTTATTCTCGGCCTTCTATCACTTGGGAAGACTTGGCTTTTTTACGTTCTGTGACGGATTTGCCGATTGTTTTAAAAGGTATTTTACATCCAGAAGATGGTGCATTGGCAGTCAAGTATGGAGTAGATGGTATCATTGTTTCTAATCATGGTGGTCGTCAAGTAGATGGTTCAATTTCTGCTATTGATGCATTGCCACAAGTCGTAGAAGCAGTTCGGAAAGCAGGAAGTGATATGCCAATTTTAATGGATTCAGGTATCCGAAAAGGCGCAGATATTTTTAAAGCATTAGCATTAGGTGCAAAGGCAGTTTGTGTGGGTCGCCCGCATTGCTATGGTTTGACCATTGCAGGACAGCAAGGGGTGGAAGAAGTGATGACGAACTTAATGGCGGACTTTGAATTGACCATGGCTTTGGCTGGTTGTAAGAATCTTTCAGAGATAGGTTCGCATTCGCTTGCATAATTGCATAAGGGATGATAAAAAACAAATGTTCAATTTTGAAAGAAATTGAACATTTGTTTTTATCTCATTACTAAGAGTTTTTGTAACAACTCTTTTAAAAGATTAAAAACCAGTACTCGATTATCTTAATCGAGTACTGGTTTTTGATTATAGGGATATTCTAATTTCCCTGCAAAGTCGAAATACTCTGCGATCCAGAGTATTCTGACCAACCGTTTCCACAGTTCTGTCCTACTTGTATGTCATAGCTTGTATTAGAACTAAGTCCTGAGAAATGGAATTGTCATCAACTCCCGGAATACTCCGACTATTACAAAATATACCTTATAAAGCTCAATTAACTAGATCACAATAAAGTAACATATGATCGTATAATTTGTAATTGCCAAATACATCGATGAAGATGACGGAAACCTATATTTAGTCTTTACATCAATAAGCATCTGATAATTTTATTTGCTGAAAAACCAAATCAGCGTGACTTCCTTCATGTAAAATACCTATTGTATTTTCATCAATGCGCGTCATACAAGAAAAGCCTCATCACTTTCTGATGATCCACCCATAAGACAAATACCTCCATTTGGTTTTGTAATTAGTCAATTGGATTTCCAGACAAATAAGATTTGTATGATTGACTAATAACACCACTAGTGTTGATGAGGAGCAAAAGTATAATGAGCTCTATAACTTTCATAAATTCCTACTCAGGCACGAACATATATTCATATTTAAATATTTTCACTGTACACTCAGAAGCACAAACGACTTCATAAAGAGAACAGAGTATTTTACAAAGAGTGTTGAAAAAGAACTCGCGAGTATTAGCGATATTACAGTTCAATGTTACTGACATAAAAGCTTAATAATTCGCTATTTCTGCTGCTAGCATAGCGTCATTGAGCCGGACAGTAACTCGCTTTTGAATTCCAAAGAACGACCTATTAGATTCTAACTCAATAGAGGCAATTAATGTCCCATCTTTCTTTTCCTTTATAGATATCACTTTAACCTTCTGGCCTTTTAGACTCTTATTATTAATTATGCCACCTTTTTTCAAGATAAAGTTGGCTTTGGGGAAGCTAACATATTTATAATCGTCCAAACGATATTTTTGCAGAATAAAAATGTCTCCAACACTCACGTTATGTTCTGAATGTTGCCCATAAGAATTGCTATATAAAAAACCAAATAATATAAGTAGGAACACATTAGTTGACATAGGCTATTGTTTTTTTTTACAACTTTAAAAAAGTACCTTTTTTTTAATGAGTGATATCATCAGAATAACAACATGAAAATACAGTTTGTTGAGTATTGATGCAAAATATTTTGAGACGTCTTCCCGTTATATAGATTGTTTTACATCATTAGCTTTTATTACTTCTACTCAATTTAATCCATTTAGTCCTTTTAATTAAAAAACTACAGATTCAAAAACTGCCATTGGTGCTATCCTGGCTTTGTTAAGCGCTAATTTTTCATCATTGTTTGATAATGAGAAAACCAGATTCGTTTATATCATCATGACATAACTTAAGTGTGGTTGTGAGCATATCAAAACTGATTCGAAAACCTTCTTGTAATGTATAACTTCCATTTATGTCATTACACCCACTAAATCCGACGAGTCTACCAACAGTCGTCAATCGGAAAAAGGATTCTTATTCTTGATTCCCAGTCATTTTTACTTCTTCACCAAAAAGGGTAGCCAGTTTCCAGTAGTTCTCAACTACTGCCGCTTTTTCTGTAGTTATTTTTGGTTTTAGATTATCCTTGTTCGCTTTATTACAGCTAAAGAATAAGGCGCCAAATACCAGAGATAAAACGAAATATTTATTCATGCTTGGTATTTTATTTAGTGTTGAAAGATATCGTGATTACTGCTTATTTAATTCATTTATGCTAACAATAAAATCACTATAACTATTCAGTTAATCTGTTGTAAGAATGTTGAGAAATACAGACTTATTTCACAACCGGGTGCATCATTTTAAAGAAAAAAACTACCAAATGTAATTGTCGAACAAATGGCCAAAAGTAAAACACTCACTATTGTTATGAAATAACTCCTGTCTTTTAGTAAATATCTTATTCCGATGACCAACATTGGAATTTGTGCGATGAGAAATGGAATTGTCATCAACTCCCGGAATACTCCGACTATTACAAAATCTATCTTATAAAGCTCAATCAACCAGATCGCTATAAAGTAACATACAATCGTATAATTTGTAATTGCCAAATACATCGATGAAGATGCCGAAAATCTACATTTAGTCTGTACATCAATAAGCATCTCATAATTTTATTCGCTGAAAAACCAAATCAGCCTGACTTCCTTCATACAAAATCCCTATTGTGTTTTCATCAATGCTCGTCATGCAAGAATAGCCACTTCCCCTTCCTTCATCAATGAGGAGAAAGTGTTTATCGTCCCAAGTCATTCCTTCATCAGCGCTTACTTTTAGAGTCATATTATGTCGAACATACTGGTCGAAAGGATTAGAAAACAGAAGTAAGTCTTTACCCTTATACCGATGTTTTATCAAGCTAGCCATACAAACAGGTTCAGGAAGTGTTTTTCGAGAAGTAGGATGTTCGGTCCAGGTGTTTCCTAAATCAGTTGTAGTAGCGACTGAGCGAGCCCCCGTTCCATTTCTACCTTTAGGCCCACTTCCTCTGTCGTCGCGCATATTGAGCATTAAAGAGTGGTCAGATAGTTCGACGACTTGTGCTTCGGTGGTCTTTGATTTTGCACCCGTTCCTATTGCCCATGTTTTTCCTCGATCCTTACTGTAAATAATTGTAGCATGAGGTACTTCGTTTTTATCCTTGAATTGAGCGGGAAATACTAAGGTTCCGTCTTCCATCATGATGCCTTTTCCAGGCCCGTCCAAAAGTAGAAACCACTCAGGATCTTTTATTTGTTCTGTAATGTTAATTGGCTCTGACCAAGTCAATCCGTCATCTTCACTCTTGACCAGTATGAACTGCCCAGTTTTTTGTGGACTCAGTCCTTGTTGGGAGGCAAACCATGCATGCTTCCCGACATATCCATTTATCCATAATGCCGCTACCCAAATCGTGTTGGTTTGTCGGTCTATCAATATTGAAGGATCACCAATTCCATTTTCTTTTTGCGACAAACCACCCCATTCTCCCATATCCATAATGACTTTCATAGGCTCCCAGGTCTGGCCTCCATCAGTACTTCTATTTAAACCCACATCAATATCTTCTTGTAAGTCTCCGCCTTGTGTTCTACGAATGTCATACACTGAAAGGAGGGTTCCTTTGTTAGTAGTAGCAAGACCTGGAATACGATAAGTATCCACACTATCGTCGTTGTGTTGACGCAAGGCATGTCCAAGTCTTTTAGGTGCATTATTTTTTGCTTCTCCGACTACGACGGTTGTATTATTGACAATTAACTTTTTAAAAACGGCGTTAACGCTATGATCAATATCAGCGTTTTCATATAGGGTAAGCGACAACCAAAAATAGTTATTGCCACTCTTTAGCGATTGGTTTCCAATGAGACTGACTTTATTAGAAATAT
>CALHUZ010000171.1 GCA_938039305.1 uncultured Saprospiraceae bacterium | reverse complement strand
TCTGCTCCCGACCTCAAAACAAAAGGCTCTTGAATCTCTGATTCAGGAGCTTTTTTGTTTGGGCGAGTTTTCGCAAGCTAGCTTGTGAGAAGCTCGAACGAATAAAAAATGCGAACGAAAGTGAGTACGTCCTTTTGTTTTGAAGCACCATTTTTAGGAAATGCACAGATCGCGGAGCAATCTGCTCCCGACCTCAAAACAAAAGGCTCTTGAATCTCTGATTCAGGAGCTTTTTTGTTTGTGTGAACTTCTGTAAGCTTACTTGTGAGAAGAGTGAAATAGTTGAATAGCTTACCCTTTGATCATATCACTATCTTGCCACTTCATGCTTCCGATCATAATATCTATACTTATCATAACCACGCTGATACAGAGCTACTTCTGGATCATTCAGCTTGATAGCCTCAATAGATATGGGCATAGCATACAAGAACAAGGAGAGCTCCAGAATTCCAAGCCAAGCGCTAACTTGATCATAGCTGTTAAGAACGAAAAAGAGAACCTAAAAAAGAACCTTAAGTCATGGCTTGAACAAGACTATCAAGATCTGAAGATCATAATAGTCAATGACCACAGCGAAGATGGATCTCAAGATCTCTTAGAAAAGGTCAAGGACGAAAGGCTTACCATATTAAACTTACCCGAAGGCTTAAATGGCAAAAAAGCCGCACTCACTTATGCCATCGAGCAAAGTTCGGTAACTTGGATCGTAATAACAGATGCGGACTGTCGACCACAAGGGGTGTCATGGATTTCATCATTGATGCAAAAGGCCTCAAAGGCTGACGTGATTCTTGGTTATAGTCCATCAGTGGTTGATAAAACCTGGCTGTCTCTTTGGATCAATTATGAGCACTGGTATGTGGCGATGCAGTATCTATCTGCCGGGATCAATGGCCTAGCGTATATGGCAGTAGGCCGCAACTTGGCTTATAAGAGATCAGCCTTTCAAGCTGTTGAAGGATTTCAAAGCCATGCTCATGTCAAGAGTGGTGATGACGACTTGTTTATAAATGACCTCAATGATTCTGTGACATATGCTGTTTCTCTTGATAAGCATTCATGGGTTTGGACCGACCCAAAGGCTTCAGTACAGTCCTATATAGATCAGAAAAGAAGACATTTGACAACTGCTCCAGTTTATAGACTGGGTACTAAGATATGGCTCATTGTGATCTTCTTCAGTCAGTTTTTCTGGTATCTCTCTGCGATCTGGTTGTGTATCATTTATCCTTGGTTGGTTAGTGTTTTGATATTGAGGTATTTGATGATCAGCTTTGTGGCATTGAGATCTAAAAGACATCTGAATCTTGGTATTCATCCATTATTGGTCCCTTTCTATGATTTGGTAGTGTGTATGTTCTATAGTCTCTTGAGCTTCACTTTTCTGTGGCCTAAGAAAGAATGGTAGCATTTTACGGAAGTATGTGACAATATTGATTGACCTTTGCCGCTAATACGACTATGGATATAATTCTCAAATATTTCCCAGATTTATCGGATCTCCAGAAGCAGCAGATGGAGGCTCTTTACGGCCTCTATAGTGACTGGAATTCTAAGATCAATGTTATTTCCCGTAAGGATATAGAACACCTTTATCTACATCATGTCCTTCACTCATTGGCGATCCACAAATGGATCACTTTTAAGCCTAAAACCAAAATATTGGATGTGGGTTGCGGAGGGGGTTTTCCAGGTATACCGCTTGCTATTCTTTATCCAGAAGTAAAGTTTCACCTATTAGATAGTGTTAGAAAAAAACTGACCGTAGTGAAAGAAGTGGCTAGTAGTATTGGATTGAAGAATGTAAGAACTACTCATTCAAGAGTTGAAGAAATCCATAGCAACTATGACTTTATCATAACACGAGCAGTGGCCAAGCTTCCTACACTTCTTGAGTGGACTCGAAAGAATATCTCTAAGAAGCATATCAATTCTATACCTAATGGGTTGATAGCTTTAAAAGGTGGTGATCTTAAAGATGAACTTGGAACATTGAAAAAGCATGAATACATTGAAAAGGTCTCTATCGGAGACTACTATGATGAGCCGTTCTACGATGAAAAATTTATCATATACGTTCAAGGCTAAAGTGCTATTTAAGGTCCTCGTTATAGATCTTAAATCTTCGAGTAAAGTGATAAATGTTAACTTAGACTTGTGATATACTTCTTATGATATCAATTAGAGAATGGTTAAGTAGCTCTTTGTTTGCCTTCACTAATGAAGCTGAAGACGTCTTGTATGATCTAACCAATGGCGGAGTCATAGGTTGCGTATTTGCAGCTCTTGTTGTCTTTGCATTGTTCAGGTTATCACTCATAGGTCTTAGTAGATATCAGCAAAGACATAATGTAGATGTAAGTCTTAGAAAGTTCACGAGACGACTGCTCATGTTCATAGCAGTGATAGGCTGGTTGATCCTTTGTATGTTAAGTCTCAGATTAGATCCTGCCATATGGAGCGGGACTGAGGGCCCAGAAGGAATTAACTTTAGTTATCTCAATATTCTCATAGCTATACTGTGTATACTAGTAGCGAGGGTCGCTGACAAGTTGATCTCTGCTCGATTGATTGAAGAGTTTGAAACTCAGACACAGAAGGACATTTTTAATGACCAATATGGCAAGAACAATCAATCCAATATCACTGGAGTGGTTCGCAATGTCCTTTTCATTTTAGTCGGTATTTTCCTTTTGAATAACTTCGGAGCCAACGAGGCTTTTAAGATTAACGATCAAGTATCAATTAGTCTTCCACAGATACTGTGGGCGATCTTAATTATACTTCTGGCGCGACTGGCATTATGGATTTTTACTAACCTGTTTTTATACGGTTGGTATAAAAGAGAGAAGATTGATTTAGGTAAGCAATATGCCTACAATCAGCTGCTGTCTTATGTGGTTTATTTCATTGCCATAATTTTCGCGCTGAAGTATATAAAGATAGACCTCACGCTGCTCTTGGCTGGTGCTGCTGCACTGTTAGTCGGTATAGGTATCGCACTTCAGCAAGTGATAAGTGATTTTTTTAGTGGGCTCGTTATCCTTTCCGAAAGGTCAGTCGAAGTAGGTGACTTTTTAGACAGTGGGACCTATAGAGGTACTGTTAAAAAGATAGGCCTTCGGGCTTCGGTGATCGAAACGCTTGAGCAAAAAGACATCATAGTGCCTAACTCACACCTTGTGAATGAAAGTGTGACCAACTGGACAAGTACAAGACTCCATACAAGGTGTGATGTCTCAGTCGGAGTAGCATATGGCACTGATACGGCTCTGGTTAAGAAGCTCTTATTAGAATCTGCAGACAAGACTTCTGGTATTATGAAGAAGCCTATGCCGTTTGTTCGATTCGCTAACTTTGGTGACAGCTCACTTGATTTTGAACTGTACTTTTATACGCAACAAGTCAGGGTGGCTGAAGATATCAAAAGTGATGCGCGCTTTGAGATTGATAAGGCTTTTAGGGAAAATGATGTTTCTATACCATTTCCGCAAAGGGATATTCATATTCAAGGCTCAGGAGAAAAATGATATGTGGTTCATCACTACCTGATGCATATAATGTCAAAATAGATGATCTTTGTTGGCTAATTGATGTTATATATGTTGATTAGAGATTAAATAGAAAGAATAAAGCTTATGGAAACGCAGACTCAGAGCCCGGTGATGTTATATACAGAGCAGACACCTAATCCAGAATCACTCAAGTTCGTTACGAATAAAATCCTTTATAAAGGGACAGCAGATTTTAGATTAAGAGAAGAGGCTGAAGAATGGTCTCCATTAGGGAAGAGCTTGTTTGAGTTCCCATATGTCAAAGGTGTATACGTCTGCAATAATTTTGTGACGATCACTAAGGAGTTCAACTACTCTTGGGAGGATATCATGCTTAAGCTGAAAGAGTTTATCAAGGCATATGTCTCAGATGGTAAGGTGATTGTATCAGAAGGATTTGAGGAGGCAATGAAGGAGAAAGAGGTAGAGTCAGGAGTGGCCTATCAGTATACTGGCCAGGAGGTCGAACTAGTGAAGAAAATAAAAGAGCTTATAGATACTTACGTCAAGCCAGCCGTCGAGATGGATGGCGGAAACATAGAGTTTAAGTCTTTTGATCAAGGAATCGTTACGGTGATTCTTCAGGGCTCATGCAGTGGATGTCCATCATCTACTGTCACACTTAAGTCGGGCATCGAAGGGATGTTAAAGAGGATGGTACCTGAGGTGACGGAGGTCGTATCTGAGATGGGTTAAGTAATTCTTAACTATATGCATTGCAGCATATTTAGGCTATTTCTCGTTTTTATACCCTTAAAGTTTCAGTGCTGTGGGCTCCACAGCTTTTATACAACAAGTCTGGCTTGATATCTTAATTGATCTATATTTGCCGCCTAATAATAACATCGTATGATGATGCTACGTCGTGTTCTTTCTGTTTTAGCCTTCACATTGATAAGTGTATCCGTCTTTTCTCAAGGATATAATGTAGGTATCAGGGCAGGACTTGGTCAGACAAAGTTTTCAAGCCCAACTGAAGAAGGCGAGTCTTTTGGCTTAACTGGCGGCTTTCATTTTGGTATAAATTTTCAGTGGAATTTTAATGATTTCATCGGGGTAAGATCTGAGGTCTTATACAACCAGATGGGTTCGAGTTATGAACTCCAGAGCGACAAAGGCTTTTACGTCTTTGAACCAGAGCTTTCGAGCTTTGGAAATATCACCATTATCGACGAGACTAATATTAATCTGGACCACTCTAACGCCTACATCCAGTTGCCACAGACTTTTCATGTTACTCTTAGTAAGAAGTTTGAAGTATTTGCAGGAGGATATATTGGCTTTTTAATAAGCCCAGTTGCGACTGGATCTATATTGTTTGGAGGAGAATCAGCAGAGAAGGAGCATAGTTTTAGACAAGGGTTGAATTTCCAGTATGCAAGTGATGATGAGCAGACAGCATTTGATTTATTCAATCGCCCTAACCCTCTTAACAACATTCTGATCAGAGCTGATGGCATTGATGTATCTCTCAAAGAATTTGAAAACTCCTATGACCTTTTTGGCTTTAACATTCAGGATAGTAAGTTTTTAAGTATTGACTATGGCTTGATATTCGGTACATCATACTATCTCAATAATGGTCTATACCTTATGGGTCGTGCCGAGATTGGATTAAGAGATATCACGCGCAACGCAGCTGATTTCACATTTACTGATGTCACCAGTGATCAAGGCCCAGTTTTTACCAATGATGTAGACAAGAATTTTGGATTGTATCTATCTCTTGGGTTCAGATTCTAAGTTTTTTTAAGATATATATTCTTGGAATGCAATTTCCAAATCGCATTGCTTTCCTAATCGTACAGCGATAATATCACATCAAGTGACTTCAGTTCACCAAACTCATCTATGTGATATCTATAATAATCGATCAAGGTTGTTAGGATTACTTTTCGACCACTTCGTGTGATGCCATCAAGACTACCCATGGATAAATACTGATGTATATATCGACTATGCTCTGCATCAAGACTAAGTCTGTGCTCCCCTTTAGTCGTTGAGAAAGAACCTTCTTTTAGATCGAACAAATGATGCTGCTCACTATAATTATTCGTCATCTCAAACCCAAGATGCTTTGCTAAACCTATCAAAAATTTTATGTGAAAGTGAGCGAGCCCTTCATCAGTATTGTCAAGATGAATCAAACCTTTAACGATATAATTATAAACGTTTCTGGAGTCATCACTTCTCTTAGCGGCCTTTCGGCAAATCTCAACCAGTAGCATTGCAATAGATGACTTTACTACATCAAATGGAATAGATCTGTATACATGAGAAAAGGAGATCTCTTTTATTCTTGAGAGCTTATCATCACTTTTTACATACGCTTCGATCTTAACTAGATTAAGTACAGAGACAAGAGCAGATCTATTTTTTTTTCCCTTTGAACGGATACCTCCTACTATGTATGATTTGATACCATCTTCACCACTTAAGATATCAAGTATCATAGAAGATTCTCCATATTTTACAGTTCTGGTGATTAACCCTTCTACAGTCTTCAGCATGATATGTATATGTGATTTACCATTCCCAACCTTTGATCGGTTTTTGATGGATGGTTTTCTTCGTATGAAGACGCATCAATTGACGATCTAGAATCAACTGAGAAAGTGCCGTTACCGTATTTACTTTGTCATCATTCATGACTTGTCTTACTGCATGCTCTTGAACATCTAAGCGATATAGATAACTGAAGAGTAAGCCGCTATCTCTATCTATAAGCTCAGCAACTCTTTTTTCTATCGCTTTCAGCAAATCTTCTAATTCTGAGCACTCTTCTTGAAATTCATCAGGGCTTTGATCTAAAGTCAGCTCACTGTTGATGAGTCCTCTGATCTCGTCTATGTCAAAATTCATATTGGCAAGTTATGACATATCAAGTTGGAATGTCTAATAGGTTGACTTGTCTTACAATATCTGCTATTAAGATTCATTCATAAGAGTCAGAATCCTATCTGCTATTTTTCTATTATTTGTGAGCTTTTGCAATTTTGATTGCCCCCCTATTCTACTGTGTTTTTCAAAGTATTGATTGACAAGTCCACTTTTTAACGTGTATAGCCGAAGTTCGTTAAGGGCAAGATCTTCTGTTCTTTTTTGATCATAGTTAGTATTGACTTTTCTAACTGCATGATCTAAATCATGCGCAAAGGCTTCCATATCAACGGGGGCAGATTCCCATTCGATAAACCAGTCATGACGCCCTTTTTCTGATATCGTTAAGTAGAAAGGAGCAACGGTGAAGTGTCTGATACTGCTTTGATGTTTTTCATTTACTTCTTTCAGTGCTGACTCTACATGTTGTAATAATAGGTCTTCGCCAAATGCATTAATAAATGAGTTGATTCTGCCTGTTACTTTGATTCGATAGGGTGCAAGTGTTACAAATCGAATGACGTCACCTTGGACATATCTGAGTAGTCCACTGATGGTTGAGATGATCATCACATAATCTTGATCCAATGCAACATCCTGAATGGCAACAGCATCGCGATTGCCATTCATATATTCTTTGTATTTGATGAATTCGTAAAAGATCCCAGAGGCACATATTAAAAGCATGCCTTCTTCTTCTGGCCGATCCTGATAAGCAAAGAAACCTTCAGATGCATTGTACACTTCTATATAGCGCATGGGATGGTCGAGTCCGATCAGTTGTGTCATCTGATGTTTGTAAGGAGAAAAATCTACTCCTCCATGGATATAAGCTTTGAGGCCTGGCCAAAGTGTAGATAGTTTTTTCTGTCCCGATTGTTTAAGTACGTTTCGCAGTATCGAAAGTACCCAAGTCGGCGTTCCGCCGATCATGGTTATTTTATTTTCATTTGCGGCAGCGTCCACAGTTTTAGAGATCTTATTATACCAATCTGGGCTAACTGCTACTTTTGTGCTCGGTACATACCACGGTCTAAAAAACAATGGAATACGATTAAGCATGATGCCCGATATGTCTCCTATAGTATGGTCTTTATTTTCTTCATAAATCGATCCGCCTACAAGCAAATTCTTCGCCTTGAATATAGACATCTCATCATCATGTTGATAAAGTGTATGAAGCAGATACCAGGAAGCTCTTAGGTGATTTAATTTTACAAAAGCATCAGTAGTTGGAATCAGTTTTTTAATTCCAGAAGTTGTTCCAGCTGACTGTGCATAATACTTGCACTTTAAAGAACTGTCTTCTTTGAGTTCTAAGACGCCCTCTCTATAGTCATCATAAGTCGTAAGTGGATAGCATTTTTTAAATTGTGTATAACTAACGGATTGCACATCTTTATTCAGATATATTACATGATCTGAGTGTAGAATTC
Source organism: uncultured Saprospiraceae bacterium (assembly GCA_938039305.1). Taxonomy (GTDB): domain Bacteria; phylum Bacteroidota; class Bacteroidia; order Chitinophagales; family Saprospiraceae; genus JAJRXG01. Next base: position 459 of record CALHUZ010000171.1, on the reverse strand, counting down.
TTTCTAACTGTCTTTTTTGAACTGCGCCACAATCCACTGCAATCTCGTGCAGTTCGCTATCCCATTTTTTCAAATAGGCTTTGACCATGAAGTTCATTGGAGCAATCATCACATGGATTGTTTAACAGCTATGATTGCAATTTTCCAATACAATAGATAGCAGGACTTTTGCCTATCGTTGATGTGGATATCTTTTTGATTTGGGTAGTGACAGTGTGCTCGTCTTTTCCATTTAAATTCATGGATATGGAGATATATAAATTCGTGTCTATATTTTTAATGATGCTTTTAAGCAACTTTTCATTGCGATAAGGAGTCTCTATAAATATCTGGGTGACATCTTTATTAGCATCGCGATTGATGTCTTTTAATTTGGCACTGAGTGGTCCATCTTTTATAGGTAGGTATCCATGAAAAGTAAAGTGCTGTCCATTCATTCCTGAAGCCATGAGGCCTAAA
>CALHUZ010000170.1 GCA_938039305.1 uncultured Saprospiraceae bacterium | reverse complement strand
TCCTATATCAATGCATAGTGTTGATCCGCCTCCTACTGAGAAGTCTTCGTTAAGTATAATCTCAATTTGTGCTTGCCAGATTGAAGTACCTGTAGTTACATCAGTTATTCCAGATGTTGAAAGCTGATTGGCTGAAGTCACAAGTGTTCCATCATTAACATTTGTTGAGTTAATTATTGAAGCTGTGCTTGTGCAGGGAGGAAGTGTGCAACCACAAGTCAAAGCAACTGGAGTTCCGAAAGAACAAGAGTTTACATCTGTTACATTAGGAAAGATAATTGCGGGTGCTCCGGGGTAGGTGATGTTTAATGTAACAGACAGAGAAGCATTTTCCATCCCCGAACCTCCTTGTTCCCAAACCCAAACCCAGACATCTTCCAACCCTGGATCATCAAGTAAGTTGAACGTAGACTCTGTAAAAATCTCTGTGCCATTACCCGTGAGCTGAAAAGCACCTTCGCCATCCGTTGGGAAAGGGCTGTGTATAAAGAAATAATGATTGGCAACATCACCTGTATATCCGCTTATTTCTATAGTAAATGAGAATACTGGGTCATTTACAGGATTTTGTGGTCGACTAACACTGGACGAACTGAATTTGGCTATTTGAGCTTCGTATCCGTTAAAAGTAGCTGGTTCTATAGTACCAGTTACGGAGCCATTAACGTCAGCAACTGCATCTTTCTTAATGGAGACGAAAGGAGTCGCAAAGTAAGACTTTGTATCATCTAAAGAATTGCAGTCCACATCTAACGGAAAGTTTTTAGCAGGACTTCCACTTGTTGATTCGTATATGTGATTCACTGGATTTGAAAGAGTGCCTCCTTGAGTTGCATTAGCCAACGACGTTATCAAGTTCGGATTGGTTAAGGTGCTTGAGATAGGCTGATCTTCTGTAATCCACCAACCAATGACTTGATCTTGATTGAGCATGCTTATGCCAGTTGTAAGCGGTACAGCTACAGAGGCGTCACAATCAGTTATTTCGTAAGAGCCTTGTTGGCCATTAGCACTTGCTATGCCGGCTTCGTCAAAGACATTTACGGTTATACTTGTATTTGATCCACAGGTGAAATCAAGACCACCAATGCCTACATCTTCAATTGTTTCAATGGTATAGGTTGTTGTCATTGTTGGGCTGATAGATATTAAGTCTCCCGATGAGTAATTATTGATGATGAATTGACTTACTCCATCATTGTATGTAATCGTATATGGCCCAACACCTTCTGAAATCGAAATGCTGAAGTTGTCAGAATCTCCATTACAAAGTAAAGAAGGTCCTGTGATTACTTCGCCACAAGAACAATTGAGTAGATCACCACCGATTGTAGAAAGTCTAAGATCTATACTCGCTATGGACTGCGCAGACCATCCTGCTGTACTATTAGGAACTGTTGGAGACATTATGAAACCAGCACCAGCATCATGTTGAGACGAAAAATTGTGTCCCATTTCATGAGCGGTTAGGTTTGTTAGGGATATCGCGGTTGACGTAAAATCTTCTAAAATATGAAAAACTCGAGCGTATGGGTTCGTGGATAAGGGGGTGTCAGCAAGACCTGCGGTTCCACTATTCCCTTGATATGTTATATCTCGGGCTGTCCATAATTCTCCCATATCATAGTCAATATTCTCCCATGGATTGCCATTCGCTTGCCCCCAGTTTGTAAAGTCGCTCAGAAGGACTTGGGCATCGGGATTGCTGGTAAAAGGATCTTCTGCTGCCGTAGTTGGAATGAAAAAATTCACTATTTCAAACTCGACTACACTCGAAAAGTCAGATCTATATAAAGATCTGATATTATTGATAACTGCAGTGTTATGGTTGATTACACCATCAGCATTTCCATACTTTTGATACATGCTAAAATCGTTAGCAATCGCAAGTCTGATCCTTTCACAAGGAGAAGCGGCCATTTTTCGATTTATAGACTTACCTCTTGATCTGACCTCATTGATGGTACATATATGATCTTCTGTGTTAATGATATCGAGAGCCCGATAAGTGATAAACAAGTTTTTATCAGCCCCTTTTATAAAATCTCGTAATGGTTGGATTGCAAAAACCTCTCTGCCTTCTCGATATATTCCGTTGATGAAATTCTTGTTGATAGTGAGATTCTCATTATTTTGGGATGACAAGGTAATAACGTTTCCTTTTTTGCTATTTGAGCCTGAATAATGCAAATCGAACTTATCATAAATTATCGTTTTGTCTCCTAAATCCAATAGTATAGTTCCTTCGTTAGAACCCTGAAGCTGGGTAACCATTTTATCCTCCAGATTAATCTGGACTACTTCATATTCTTTTAAGTGCTCAGACAATTGTGAACTGTAGCCAGCCTTGTCTTTATTAATTTGACTTTTAAGTGTTATTACAACAGACTGTCCATTTAAAATGAAAGATGTTGATGCTAGGACAAACAGAATAAGAACCTTGGTGATATGCGAGATTATCATGGTATAAACATAATGAATGTTAGACGCTTTAACAATCACTAATATTGGTCATTTTTTGCCTCGATAATTCAATTTTAATACTGAGTAGGCTAAATCCATTGTATAAAAGCAGCTGCAAGTCTCTTTCCGATACCTGGCTTATCTTTGTCTTATGTTGAGAAATTTATTCATTCTATTGTTTGCATTGACTGCCATAAGTATATGCCAAAGTCAGCCACAGCTCCAAGATGGATTCAATATAGAATGGTATACAAGAGACTGGATTGCACCGATAGATCTTGATTTTGATGAGAACGGAGTCATGTATGTCTCGGAGAAAGAAGGTACTGTCTGGGTCGTAAAGGATGGTGTCAAGTCACAGGAGCCTTTTTTGGATATTAGTGATGAGGTAGCCAACTTCGGTGATATGGGCTTGCTATCGATAGCTCTTGATAATGACTTCTTAACAAATGGCTTTGTTTATCTCTATTATGCCGTAGATCGAAATCATTGGGCAAATCGCCATAGTCCTTCATATGATCCTCAAAACGATGAATATTGGAACGCAACGTTTGCAAGAGTGACACGCTATCAAACATCTGAGAAGTTGAATTTCTCCAAAGTAGACCCTGACTCACGAAAAATTCTATTGGGCAAGAACCAGTTAGACGGTGTGCCATCGCTTTATACTTCGCATATGGGTGGAACAGTATTGATGGGAGATGACGGGACGTTACTGATCAGTACGGGTGATGGATCTACATGGCGAGCGCCATATGGAGGAAATGGTCCGCCGTACTTTGAAGAATATGTAGAACAGGGGCTCCGAGATCAAATTATAAAACCAGAAGAGGATCTTGGCGCTTTTAGATCCCAATACATACAAAACCTTAACGGGAAAGTACTTCGTATAGATGCTGAGACTGGAGCTGGCCTTTCAAGTAATCCATACTTTCAAGAAGCTAACCCTTTTGGAGCTGCCTCACGTGTATATGCTTTAGGATTACGCAATGGATATCGCATGTCACTTAGAAAGGGTAGTGGTAGTAAAGATCCTGATCTTGGATTGCCTGGTGTCTTATACATCACAGATGTCGGTAACCAAAATTGGGAAGAATTAAATGTGGCCAAAGTGCCAGGACAGAATTTTGGATGGCCTGTCTATGAAGGTGTTCAGCCGATGGTTGATTTTTATAATATGGAAACTGTTCATCCTAATTATAAAAGTGCTGCAGGTGGATGTAGAGAAGCGGGTTACCTATTTAAGGATTTGATACAACAACCAAAATTAGAATTTCCATTTAATGTCTTTACTGATCCGTGTGATGAGAATGAAGAACTGGAAGAAGGTTATACACATGTACATAGTTTGCCAGCTATGTCTTTTGGCCATTGGTCAGTTGGAGGTTCTTTTTATGTGCCGGAGTACGATGAAGAAGGAGAGCCTACCCAATTAAAAGTAGACGACCCTCGATCTTCAGCTTATGGAGATAGCAACGGATGGCATGGCATCTGTGGCATCGTTGGCGGAGTTTACCAAGGAGATGCTTTCCCAGAATGGTATAAAGGCAAATTGTTTATTGGAGATTATGACAGGGGGTGGATTAAGACAGTAGAGACAGACCTCAATGACGATATCATCGGTATCAATCACTTTTATACGGATACTATGAAAATTTCACACATCGAGATTAATCCACATGATGGTGCTTTGTATTTTATAGATTTTAAAAATGGAATTAGAAAGATCTCATATGGCCAGAATATAAAACCTGTGGCCATTTTGAAAGCAGATAAGAACTATGGAGGGTCGCCTTTGACTGTCTCTTTCGATGCTTCTGAAAGTTATGACCCCAATGATGATGAGATTACAATAAGGTGGATGTTAAATGATAAAGAAGTTTCATCTGAACGAACACTAGAGTATACTTTTGAATCAAATGGTAATATACCTGTATCGAGATGGATGCTACTTGAAGTAAGCGATGAAGAAGGCTTAATTGCTACCGATAGCATTTTGATATCTTTAAATAATACGCCACCGATAGTAAATATCACAGCTATCAACGAAGGAGATACTTATCCTGTAGACGGCCTGACATTGTTAGATCTCGAAGCAGATGTCTCGGATAAAGAGCATAACACAGAAGAGCTTTTATATAAATGGCAATTGTTCCTAGGGCATAATACTCATGAGCATCCGGAAGCTATCATGATTGAGCAAAGTCCGACTATTCAAATATTACCTACTTCATGTGGAGCAGAACAATTTTATTATCGGATAGAATTGACAGTGACTGATCCTGAAGGATTGAAATCTATTGACAGTAAAATATTAACACCTGATTGTGATGGCGCTTTTGTAGAGTTGTTAGTTTTTTCTGTTGATCAGCTTAATGATGGACTATCTGTTAATTGGACAACGGGATTTGAGAAGAGGCTTGATAAGATATACATTGAAAGAACGGATAAGAATAATGGGGAATTTTTAGTAGTCGAAGAGGTGGATGCTACAAATCAAGGGAAATCCAGATGGAATTATAATTTCATCGATGATAACTTATCGAATGGTAATCGAATATATAGATTGAGATTAGTAAGTGATGATGGACGCGAAGTGTATTCTCAAAATGTCGAAGTAGTCTTTGTACATCCAGAAACGATGGAAGTCTATCCTAATCCAGCTCAATCATATGTTACTGTGCTTTTTGGTCAGTTGGTTGGTGAAGGTTATATCATGATTTATGATGCTCAAGGCAAATTGGTGGCAAAGGATCTTTTTAGTAGCGATGGCCCCTTGCTAAATAAAGTGAACATCGGGCATCTTTATCCTGGAAATTATTTTTATTCCATCAATAATGGTCGTAGCTCAGAACATGGAAAGCTAATTATCGTTAATTAAGTTAAAGAGAGCAGAGAAGAATCACTATGGAGCATTTATCAACATTAAATGAAATAATTAGATCTCGAAGATCAATCTTTCCGCCTATGTATACTGGTGAGCAGATCGATGATGATCTCATCTGGCAGATATTAGAAAATGCTAACTGGGCACCAACTCATAAAAACACAGAGCCTTGGTTTTTTAAAGTCCTGAGACAAGATAAAATTCCAGAATTATGTGCCTTCGGTGCAGAGTGGTATCAAAAATATACTCCTACAGAGAAGTTCTCTGAGATGAAATTGAAAAAGATAAAAACTAAACCTCTATCTGCAAGCCACATCATAGCGGTTATGATGAAAAGAGATGCTGAGAAGAGAATTCCAAAATGGGAAGAAGAAGCAGCTGTCGCTTGTGCCGTTCAGAATATGTATTTGACAGTTACAGCCATGGGTTTAGGTGGATATTGGAGTACACCAGGTTATGCACTCAAGTCAGACGATTTTTTTAAATTGAAAAAGAAAGAAAAGTGTCTTGGTCTGTTTTATATAGGTGTGCCTAAGAAGGATATAGATCTGAAAGGAACAAGATGGGATATCAAGGATAAAGTCACATGGCTTTAGGATTAGGTGTATCGTCTGCTTTTCAGAAGACTATTTCAATCCTTGGTTGTGGATGGTTAGGTTTACCACTCGCTGTATCTTTAGTTAGTCAAGACTATAAGATTAAAGGAAGTACTACACGTGTTGATAAGTTAGATCAATTGGAAAAGGCTGGAATAGAGCCATACTTGCTCAAGGTGACAGATAAGCTTGAAGGTGATTTTCAAGACCTTTTTGAGACAGATGTCTTAGTGATTAATATTCCACCAGGAAGAAGAGAACAAG
>CALHUZ010000169.1 GCA_938039305.1 uncultured Saprospiraceae bacterium | reverse complement strand
TCAAGCAGATTATTGAGCTTTGCTTTATCTTCTAATTTTGAACCCACATATACCCCGATGACTATATCTGCTCCCATCGCTTGAACTTCCTCTACAGGAAAATTACGTATAAGTCCACCGTCTACAAGTAGCTTTCCATCTATCTCTACAGGTGCAAAGACTGATGGTATGGCCATACTTGATCTTACCGCAGTTCCAAGGTATCCGTGGTCCAGAACTTCGATATCACCATTCACTATATTGACGGCTACACACTTAAATGGATAAGCGAGATTATCAAAGTCCTCTATATCATGCGCTGGGCAAAACATGCGATTAAGCTGTAAGTCGAGCTTTTGACTATTTAGAAAACCCTGAGGTAGCTTTACGCCATCTTTTCTAATTTCTAAAGTCAGAGCAAATCGATCATGATATGATTTCTCTGAAGGAGCGATCTCCTTGAGTGGTACATTAGTTGAAAGTAGCTGATCCCAATCTTGCTCTTCTGTAAGTGCTTCTATTTCTTCGGCAGAAAGACCCATTGAAAAAAGGCCTCCGATGATACTTCCCATACTGGTTCCCGTGACATAGTCAACATGGACACCTTGCTCCTCAAGCATCTTCAATACTCCAATATGCGCCAGACCATGAGCAGATCCTCCACTAAGTACCAGTCCGACCTTAGGTCGTTCTGTCTGTCCCATAAGACTGAGAGACATCAAAGAAACTAAAAGGATACTAAGAAGTCTATTCAATATGGTGATGATTATAATTTACAATTATGGAGCAGGGTTTGGTACTGCTTCGTGTATGGCATTGATCTCCCTGGTCACTTCTTTTTCTAATTTCACATCGATCGATGCGATGTTCTCTTTTAGTTGTGCCAAAGTTGTTGCACCTATTATATTGGCAGTGACAAATCGCTGTTGATTTACAAATGCAAGTGACATTTGCGCAAGCGATAATCCATGCTTCTTTGCAATCTCCGCATATTTGGCAGTAGCCAGATGAGACTGATCAGAACTATAACGCGCCATCGTAGAAAACTGATTGATTCTATCTGAAGGCTTATCTTCTTTGCGGTGATACTTTCCACTTAACAACCCAAATGCCATAGGGCTATAGGCTAACAAACCAACTTTCTCCCTGATCGACATCTCTGCTAAGCCAGCTTCGAAAGTACGATTGAGCATGCTATAAGGATTCTGAATACTTTGTATTCTTGAATGACCATTTTTATCGGCGGCTTTAAGGTAAGCCTGAACACCCCATGGCGTCTCATTAGAAATTCCAACATGCCTTACCTTTCCAGAAAGAACGGCCTTATCAAGTCCAGCAACAACTTCTTCGATATTATTTTGCCATCCGTCTCTATGAAAATATCCTCTCTTCCCAAAGAAGTTAGTAGGTCGTGCAGGCCAATGGATTTGAAATAAATCCAAGTAGTCTGTCTTCAGTCTTTTCAAACTCCCCTCAATCGCATCACTGATATTCTGTGCATTGTAATCAAGGTCAGTCCTGATGTGATCGGTGTAGGGACCAGGTCCAGCTATCTTGCTTCCGATAATCAGATCATCACGCTTCTTTCTCTTCTCGAGCCATGTACCGATGTACTCCTCAGTCTTTCCTTGGGTACCTCCCTTAGCCGGAACAGGGTACAATTCTGCAGTATCGATAAAGTTAACTCCTTGATCTACGGCATATGAAAGTTGTTCATGTGCCTCTGCCTCTGTATTCTGCTGACCATAAGTCATCGTCCCCAAACAGATCACACTCACATCTATATCCGTCTTACCGAGTTTTCTGTATTCCATCTTCGCGTTTTGATACTTCAAATGTAGCAACTATCGCGCCGAGCTGCCGCACATTTTAACTCCACATGAATTTTCTTTTCATTTAACTTCATATGCGCACATATTTCTAAAGTCAATTATTAGGACATGAAGCCATTATGGAGAATAATTAATTCATTACATCCCCATAACTGGGTATTTACATGGCCAAAAGGATATTATACGGTCATTTATTTTTATATACTCGCAGTTAATTTATTACTTTACTGCCATCACTCAATAATGAATAAATCAAGTCTAAAAACATGCAAAAAATTACGCTCTTTTCCTTGTGTCTCCTATTGATCATATCATGCTCAGAAGAAGCCGAATTCGAATCCCATATCATCGACTCTGAACCAAGTCTAACCAGAGCTGAGATCAATGACTTCATCAGTAGTAAAACTCAAAAAGACCAGATATTTGATTGGTCTATGGCAACAACTACCATGATACACAGCGCCGCACAACTAAGCGACCAACTTATCGCTATTGGATACCAAGCTGAAGGTCATTCGGATATCGAAAACTACATAGGCACAACCGATCAACTGCCAAAAGCATTCTTAGACAAGCGACAAGAGATCCTTGATCTTGTATTAGACATGGAGCAAAAAGCGACGGGAGACCAAAGTCTTGAGCTTTCGCAAATAGTTGCTTACGGACTCGATGATGAGATCCCTACTCTTTCTCTAAAAATCACTTCCCTCGAGACAGTTGAAGCGCTTAGGGATGATGAAAGTATAAGATATGTCGAGCCGATGGGATATGATCCACAAGATGATCCAGATGCAAGACAATTGAAAAGTTCGTCAGGATGCGATGCAAATCCTTCCAGTCTCAATGGTGGAGATTATACTACCACTCAATCCTATAATGCCAAAATCCCTTGGAACTTCAATAATCACAATGTACCAGCAGCATGGAGCCAATCCACAGGTGATAACATCAGTATCTGTATTATAGACACTGGCGCTGGAAACGGACAAGACAATCTGGGTAGCCAATTCGCCTCAGGAAATTCTTCTGGCAGATTCATCCAAAAGTACAGCACCAAGTATTCAGGTTCCTGGTGGTGGAAGAAAAAAGATAGCCCTCATGATCAGTGTGGACATGGTTCTTCAATGGCGGGACTTGCCGCAGCTCCATGGAGTACTGATGGCAATGCACTTGGCGTAGCATACAAAGCGAACTTAGTCACTGTGCGTGCTGTAGAAGATGTTCTCATCAGCAGTTCAAACGAGAAGAATGGAGTCAAAGATGCCCTCAAGCTTGCTGGCAATAGATCAGATGTCAAGATCGTAAGTATGTCAATTGGAAATATCATCTCCTCAGGTACCGTTAAGGACGGCATCTACTATGCTTATAACAGAGGTAAGCTTTTACTTGCAGCAGCAGGCACATCTACTTCATTTACTAATTGGGCCGGTGTGATCTTTCCAGCTAACATGAGTCAGACTACTGCAGTCACAGGAGTGAAAGCACAAAGCTCTTATCAGAGATGCAACACTTGTCACAGCGGTAGCAAAGTAGACTTCACGATACAGATGCAACGTAGCTATGATTCTAATCGTAACTCGATCGGCCTTTCGGCAAATAGTAATGGATCAAAGTACATCAGTGGTTCTTCAGCAGCTACAGCCACAACAGCTGGTATAGCTGCTTTAGTTTGGGCCACTAATCCTTCGATGTCTCGAAGCACGGTGATCAACAAACTTAAAAACGCATCCCAGTTAGGAAATAATAGAAGTAGCAACTATGGATGGGGAAATATAAATGCCCAAGCAGCAGTACAAGGAAGCGGTTACTAAAGACAGAACCATCATGCATTATACCAAAGGGATATTAAGCTTAGGCTTGATGTCCCTTTTTTTATAATCTCAACTACACTTCCTCCACCAATAAATCCTTCCGCAACTTCGACAGTTCTACGTGCAACTCCCCTTGCACTTCTTTATAATCTGGATGACCATAAAGATTATTCATCTCAGATGGATCCTTTTCTAAATCAAATAATTCCCAATCATCAAGATCTGTATGGTAGTGGATCAACTTGTATCTATCTGTTCTTACACCATAGTGCTTCTTGACACTGTGCCATCCATGCGGGAATTCAAAATACTCGTAGTACATAGATGAACGCCAGCCTTCTGCTTTGTTATTCTTGGCTAATGGTCGCAGCGATGCACCTTGCATAGATGAAGGAGCTTCGATACCGGCGTAATCTAAAAACGTAGGTGCAAAATCTAAGTTGAGTACAATGTCTTCATTACGCTGACCTGCAGGAATCTCTTTCGGATACTTCATAACCAATGGCATGCTTAGCGACTCTTCATACATCCAACGCTTATCGTACCAACCATGTTCTCCGAGGTAGAATCCTTGGTCAGAAGTATAGACTACGATTGTATTTTCTTCAAGACCATGTTCTTTTAGATAGTCCAATACTCTTCCAACATTATCAT
>CALHUZ010000168.1 GCA_938039305.1 uncultured Saprospiraceae bacterium | reverse complement strand
CTGTTAAGCGGAGCAAAACGTTGGTTTCCAGTGTTTCCACCTCCTCGGCCGTCTTCTATTCTATAAGTACCAGCAGCATGCCAAGCCATTCTGATAAAGAAAGGCCCATAATGACCATAATCAGCAGGCCACCAATCTTGTGAATCAGTCATCAAATCAGTGAGATCTTTCTTGACAGCTGATAGATCAAGCTTTTTGAATTCTTCTGTGTAGTTAAAGCCTTCATCCATTGGGTCAACAAGTGAAGAGTGCTGACGTAAGATGTTTAACTTTAATTGGTTAGGCCACCAATCACGATTAGATGTGCCACTTCCTGCCACCTTTTTTAAGGCGCCACTCATAAACGGACATTTAGCTTCTCCGTTAGTTCCATTGTTGTTATCCATGATTGCGATTTATATTTAGTGTAAACATAGTAGTAAATACGCCAATATGTCATTGATTTAATTGATGATATCATTGATGGTGTCGATAATGATCAGATTCCGTGAGTACGAGAGCTATACAATTTTATTCTGCTCAACATTCAAGGCTGACAAAATTACTCTAAGTGATAAACCAAATTTATTTTACTTGATTCAACGACGATTCTTGCCAATCCACCGACTATAATATGACAAGCTCATCTTTCTATTGATACTTGAAGTATTATTAATCTTAAATACATTGTGATTATGAGTGCTTTATCAAGAGTGAGATTTCTTTTCTGTTTTATAGTTGTGGTTTTACTGGTTTCGAGTTGTTTGCCGTCTCTTCATCCTATCTATACAGATAGTACTCGGGTCACTGATGATCGACTGCTTGGTTCTTGGGGGGCATCAGGATCTGGTTTGAAGGTGGATTTAAGTTACGATATCAAAGTGTCTGTAACAGGAGATACGACTGTAACTATTGGCCCCAAAGATCAGGAAGAGAATGGAAAAGAAGAGACGGAGTTAGAAAAAGAAACGTCAAGCAAATTTAATGAAGCTTTACATTCGCTTGGTTTTTCAGATGATGATTCTTGGACATTTGAGCAAGCATCGATTATAACTTTTGAGAAATATAAAAATCCTACGAGCAATGCAACGATTAAGATAAATCCAGGTGTGCCTTCATTTGCACCTGAGGGATATAAAGTAAAGAGTCAGGAGTTCCTGCCTTATTACATCTTGACATATAAAGAGCAGCAACTTGATGAGATTATTACAACTTACCTCATTGTCAATATGACAGAGATTGGTGACTCATATTATCTTGACTTTATGCCTTTTCCCAAAGGAGACAAACAAAGAAGAAGAGCCTTCTCAGCTAATTATATTCCTGGGCATACTTTTGCCAAGGTTACCTTTGATGATGACAAGCTGAATATTGAAATGTTTGATGGCGCATATATTGAAGATTTGTTGAAAAATAGAAGAATAAGATTGAGGCATGAAAAACTTGGTGCAGAAGGTGAGATTGTCTTGACAGCATCAACTAAAGAGTTAAGGTCGTTCATTGAAAAGTATGGTGATCAGGAAGATCTGTTTCATGACTCAGAAAAGCTTGTGCAACTGTAAGCTATATGAAGCGATTGTTAAAAAATAAAATACTCTATCACACCATCTTCTGGATGGTGTGTTTTTTAGTGTTGTTCCAACTCTTTACCAAGGAGTATTACAATGGAGAGATTGACTTTATTTATACTGGGCTTTTTCTATTGCCTATGTTCATAATCGTTTATATCAATAGATGGTTGATCAACAAGTTTATTACCCAAGCCAATTATCTTGTTTATGCATTTGGGGTTATTTTGTTGGCTTTGTTAGGGGTTGGCCTGCATTTCTTTACATTCGATGTGCTCTCTGATTTGATATTCAAAGGTTACTATATCAGTAGTTACTATGGATCTCTTGAATTGGTACAATATAGCATTGTATTCCTATTGGCCTCAACTCTTTTCAAGTTGGCTAAAGATTGGTTCATTGTAAAGGACAGGGAGTTAAACTTGGTCCAAGAAAATCATAATGTTAAACTCAATGCACTTAAATCCCAAGTCAATCCACACTTTCTTTTCAATAGCTTGAATAATATTTACGCATTATCAAATGACAGCCCTGGCGCTGTGCGCAATTATATCTTGAAGCTATCTGATGCGCTTAGATATATGATCTATGATACGGATCAGGATCAAGTAGTCTTGGATGATGAACTTTCATACTTGTCTGATTATATAGAATTGGAAAAACTAAGAATAAAAAAATCAGATCGAGTTTCATTTGATTTTCCAGAGAGAACTTCAGAATTAATCGCACCGATGATATTACTTCCGCTGATTGAAAACTGCTTTAAGTACGTTGATAAGATTGATCCTTTTATTGATATAAATATTTCGATTGAAGGAACGCAACTTGAGTTAACCACAGCCAATAATTGCACAAGTGTTCAGCAAGAATCAACCGGTGGTCTTGGTTTAAAGAATTTGCGAAAGCGACTTGAACTGCTTTATCCTAATCAATACGAGTACTCATCAAAGATGGAAGATGATGTATACCGAGCTTATCTATCATTAAATCTTGCTCCATGAGTTATAACTGTTTAATCGTTGATGACGAGCCATTGGCAATTAAGGTGATTCGTGAATATCTGATCAAGCTCGATAGTGATAATAAGATTATTGAAGCTGGGGAAGCGCTTGAAGCACAAAAGATATTGAAGGCAGAACCGATCGACATCTTATACTTGGATATCAATATGCCTTTGATGTCAGGATTAGAACTTCGGAGTTCAATTGATCAAAATGTACTGACCATCTTCACAACTGCTTATGCAGAACACGCGATCAAAGCATTTGAATTAGCAGCATTTGATTATCTCTTAAAGCCAATTAGCTTTTCAAGGTTTCAGAAATCTTATACAAGAGCTATACAAAGCATTACATCAGGGCGTGAGGAAGAATCAAAGTGGCACTTGATTAAAGAAGGAAAGCGCATGTATAAAGTGCCATATGCAGAGATAGATTATTTACAAGCTTATGGCGATTATGTGAAGGTTCATACGGCCAGTAAGGTATTCGTGATGAAGACCAAGTTCACTTCACTAGCTGATTCGTTTCCTTCATCGCACGTCAGAGTACATCGATCTTATATGGTTCGATTAGAGAGTATCTCATATCTCGAAGGGAATCATGTTGTCATATCAGCTGATAAAGTGCCGATCTCTGAAGGGTTTAAGAGTGACTTAATGAATAAGTTATAATATGGCATGAATCATTGATTTGAACTTATCAAGCCTTTCTGATCAAAGTATACGGATTTAAGACAATTTTTTCTACTCCTGATTTGCCAAAATGTTAAGTAAATACTGGTTATTTGAGCATTTGACAGTGTAATCTCTCGTCTTCAGTGAAACAGTACTTGGTGTCTATAATAGTTATACTTTTGCACCATATTTGAAGAACATATGAAGAATATTCGTAATGTGGCGATTATCGCTCACGTAGATCACGGTAAAACAACATTGGTGGACAAGATCATCCACTATTGTGAAAGTGAAGGAGGAGAAGATAAACTCCCACAAGGAGAATTGATCCTTGATAACAATGATCTCGAGAGAGAACGTGGTATTACCATTTTCGCTAAGAATATCAGTGTTCAATATAAAGGAACAAAAATCAACCTCATCGATACACCTGGTCACGCCGACTTCGGAGGAGAGGTTGAAAGAGTATTGAATATGGCAGATGGTGTTCTACTTTTAGTAGATGCATTTGAAGGCCCAATGCCCCAGACAAGATATGTTCTTCAGAAATCACTTGAGTTAGGCCTTAAGCCTATTGTAGTGGTTAACAAGGTCGATAAAGAAAACTGTGTACCAGATCAGGTACAGGAAGATGTATTTGACTTGATGTTTAATCTTGAAGCTACAGAGGAACAGCTAGACTTCCAGACAGTATATGGTTCTGCCAAGCATAACTGGATGGGTGAAGACTGGAAAGAACCGACTGAAGATATAGGATACCTTTTGGATCAGATCATAGCGCACATAGATCCGCCTAAGGATAATCCAGGTCATTTACAGATGCAGATCACGACGATTGACTTTTCAACTTTCGTAGGAAAGATTGCGATAGGCCGCGTACTTAGAGGATCGTTAGATCTTAAGTCTCCACTTTGTCTTGTAGATAGAGAGGGAAAAAGCAAGAGAATCAAGCTGAAGGAAATGTTTAAGTTCCACGGTCTTGGAAAGGCTAAGACGGAGCTCGTTGAAAATGGTGATCTCTGTGCAGTTACTGGTATCGACTCCTTTGAGATCGGGGATACTATCTGTAATGCAGAACATCCAGAACCATTGAAGCCTATTCCAATTGATGAGCCGACGATGAGCATGGTCTTTACCATCAACAATAGTCCATTCTTTGGTCAAGACGGAAAGTTCGTTACTTCCAGACACTTGAAAGAGAGATTAGAAAAAGAGACTGAAAAGAACTTGGCACTAAGAGTGGAGCCAACACCTTCACCAGATTCATTTACTGTATTTGGTAGAGGTATCATGCACCTTTCTGTTTTGATAGAGACGATGCGTAGAGAGGGATATGAGCTACAAGTAGGAAAGCCAAGAGTTATCATCAAGGAGGTCGATGGTAAGAAGTGCGAGCCGATGGAGCTGCTATCTATCGATCTTCCACAAGCAAGTAGTGGAAAGGTGATTGAAGCAATCACTCAGCGTAAAGGTGAATTAGCTGTGATGGCTCCTAAGGGAGATATGACTCACTTAGAGTTTAGTATTCCATCAAGAGGATTGATCGGACTTACTACTGACTTGATGACACTTTCTGCTGGAGAGGCGATTATCTCTCACAGATTTGAAAGTTTTGAGCCTTGGAAAGGAGCGATACCAGGTAGATCTAAAGGAGCGATGATATCCATGCACACCGGAACTTCGATTCCATTTGCACTTGATAAATTACAAGATAGAGGTAGATTCTTTATTCCTTCTGGAGTAGAAATATATGAAGGCCAAGTAGTAGGCGAGCACTCACGAGAGTCTGATCTTGTGGTCAATCTGATCAAAGCTAAGAAGCTTACTAACATGAGGTCATCAGGTAATGATGATAAAGCGAAATTACCACCACCGGTTAGCTTCTCACTTGAAGAGTGTATGGAGTATATAGAAGACGATGAGTACGTAGAGATCACTCCTTCTAACATCAGAATGAG
>CALHUZ010000167.1 GCA_938039305.1 uncultured Saprospiraceae bacterium | reverse complement strand
CCTACTTGTGTCCACGCAAGTCCTACAGCGATTCCTGGGATTTTTAATTTAGCGTATTTGTCTCTTGAGAATTTTGACGGACCCAAGATGGTTTTTAAATCCTCTTTTGCAATTGTTACTTTGGTTTCATCGTCCATTGCAATACGCTTCGCGGTATGTCTCATCACACCTGCCAACCTTCTGCTTAAAGACCTAACTCCTGACTCTCTTGTATAATCTTGGATGACTTGCTCTATAACACCTTTGGGAAGACTTAGCTGAGCAGCCTTTAGTCCATGCTCTTCTCTCTGCTGTGGCACCAAATGCTTTTGTGCAATATGTAATTTCTCTTCTGTTGAATATCCACTGATATGAATGATCTCCATTCTATCTAGCAATGCTGGCTGAATGCTATTCAATGAATTAGCTGTTGCGATAAACATAACTTTTGACAAGTCATACTCAAGGTCGAGATAGTTATCATAGAAAGTTGAGTTTTGCTCTGGATCCAAGACTTCCAATAATGCAGATGAAGGATCACCTCTAAAATCTTTTCCAATCTTATCTATCTCATCAAGAATAAAAACAGGATTAGAAGAACCTGTTTTTTTTAGTGACTTGATTATTCGTCCTGGCATAGCTCCGATATAGGTCTTACGATGACCTCTTATTTCACTTTCATCGTGAAGCCCACCGAGTGACATTCTTACAAAGTTGCGCTTCAATGCTCGTGCAACTGACTTACCTAAAGAAGTTTTACCTACACCAGGAGGACCAACAAGACAGATGATTGGTGCCTTCATATCACCTTTAAGCTTCAGCACCGCAAGGTGTTCTATGATTCTATCTTTTACCTCTTTTAGTCCGTAGTGATCTCTATCCAAGACTTTTCTAACTCGGTGGAGATCAAAATTATCCGTGGTATATATATCCCAAGGAAGATCCAGCATCATCTCAAGATAATTGAGCGTGACCGAATACTCTGCTACCTGAGGGTTAATTCTTTTTACCTTATTCAACTCTTTTAAAAACTGATCTTTCGCATGAGTTGGCCACTTTTTGTCCTTGGCTCTTTTTGCAAGTTGATTTATCTCGGCTTGTTGTGGATTCTGACCTAACTCCTCTTGTATCGTCTTCAGCTGCTGATTGAGGAAATAATCTCTCTGTTGTTTTTCTATATCTGTTCTTACTTTATTCTCAATTTTAGAACGTAATTCTAAAAGTTGTAATTGAGCATCTAAGTGTGAAAGAACCTTTTGGCCTCTATCAGCAGTATTAGAGATCTCTAACATCTCTTGCTTCAGCGGTACATCAAGATTAAGGTTAGAAGCTATAAAGTTGATTAAGAATGAGTGGTTAGACATGTTGTCTAACATAGAAGAAGCTTCAGATGGTATCTGAGGAGAAAGGGTAATGATCTTACTCGCCTTCTCTTTTATAGTTGAGATTATAACTTGAAATTCTAATTTATCTTCACTTTCCTCATCAAGGACTTTCTCAAAATCTCCTCTTAAATATGGCTCCTCTTGTGTCACAATAGACTTCTGACATCTTATGCGTCCATGTAAAATCGCCGTCGTGCTACCATCAGGCATCTTCAACATCTTCACAATCTTAGCTATCGTTCCGACCTCATAGAGCTCATCTGACAAAGGGTCTTCATTAGTAACATCCTTCTGCGATAGAACCGCTATATACTTTCCTTCTTCATGTGCCTTTTTAACGGCTTTGATGGACTTGTCTCGCCCTATAGTTATAGGAAGCACAACTCCTGGATATAGAACTGTGTTCTTTAGCGCAAGAATGGGTAGGTTATCGGGATATAAAACATCCTTGTCATCTTCATCCTCTGCATTAAAGGAGATAATGGGAGGAAACTCAGAGTCATCTGACAATTGATCGAGAAAGAAAAGGTCTGAAAACATAGATGATAATTGTTGGGAAGATATATAGTCAATATCCATTCCACACATGTTTAAGGATGAATTACTGCCCCTCTGTCACAAATTCCCTATTTATTGGGACTCAGTTCGGTCAGAATGGCAGCTAAGTCTTTAAGCAACTGCGTTACCCAGCTGTATGATTTCGGCAAAAACTCCTGCAGCAGTCACATCTGCACCAGCTCCTGGTCCTTGAACAACCAATGGCCTTTCTTTATAACGAGCCGTATGGAAGACAATCATATTATCCGTACTGGCCAAGTTATAGAATGGACTTTCTTGCGTAACCATTTCTAGGTTAATCGAAGCTTTCCCCTCATTCAGTGATGCCACATATCTTAATTTAGCTCCTTTAGAGTGGGCGTCTTCAATCATAGCTCTAAAGTGAGCATCGTGATTATCCAGTTCGACAAAGAAAGCATCTATCGATGCGGCATCTAAGCATGCTTGAGGTAGTATAGGTTCAATAGAGACATCTTCTGATTCTATTTGATATCCTGCCACTCGACTTAGAATAATGATCTTGCGCTTAATGTCTTGTCCTGACAAATCATCCCTTGGGTCTGGCTCAGTGTAACCTTTTTCTCGTGCTTCAATGATAAGTTGTTTAAAACTTTTAGAAGGGTCGTAGTTGTTAAATATGTACGATAGAGATCCAGAGATCACCGCTTTTATACTTGAGACTTGATCCCCACTTCTGACCAGTCCATCCAGTGTAGATAATACAGGAAGTCCTGCTCCAACATTCGTTTCATATAAAAAGTGAACGTTGTGTTTTAGCGCAAGGTCATGAAGATTTTTATAATTAGCATACTTGTCAGACGCTGCAACTTTATTCGCTGCTATAATCGAAATATTAGAACTGAGCACATTTGCATAATGATCTTTTATCAGATGGTTAGCAGTACAGTCTATAAAGATTGAATTCGCAAGGTTGTGATCATTTATTTTTGAAATAAAAGATTCAAAAGTCATCGCCTCTCCACCAGTGTCTAATTCTTCTTTCCAATTATCAAGATCAATTCCCTTTTCACTAAACAACATCTTTCTAGAATTAGCTATTCCATTAATTCTAATATCAAGGTGCTTGTTTTCTAAAAGCAAATCGTGTTGCTCCTTTATTTGGTCTAACAACGTGCCTCCTATAAGACCAACTCCAACTAAATATAGATTGAGTCTTTTATGCTCAGAAAGAAAAAATGCATCGTGAACCAAGTTAAGTGCCTTGTGCTCATCCTTTCGCTTAATAGCAAATGAAATGTTTAATTCAGACGAGCCTTGTGCTATTGCAATTACATTAATTCCATTATTGCCCAAAGCCTTGAATAGACTTCCACTCACACCTGGCATGCTCTTCATCTTCTCTCCTATCACCGCAACCATAGAAAGGTCTTTCTCTGCTTTAATCGGTTTAATGAGCGATGATTTTAGTTCTTTGTCGAACTCCTCTGTTAGACATGTCAGAGCTCTTTTCGTATCTCCTTCTAGTACAGCCAGACAAATAGAATGCTCTGAAGAAGCTTGAGTGATCATTATAACATTGACCTTATCTCTTCCTAATGCAGAAAACAAACGAGCCGCAGTTCCCGGTATGCCCATTAGACCACTGCCTTCTAAAGTGATCAATGCAATATCAGATATAGAAGTTACCCCTGTGATTTTTCTTTTTCCACTTACTGAAACCTCTTTGTTGATTAAGGTGCCTACAAAAGTTGGATTAAAAGTGTTCTTGATATAGATCGGAATCGACTTGCTTAGTGCTGGCTGAATAGTAGGTGGATAAATCACCTTCGCACCAAAATGAGAAAGCTCCATGGCTTCATCATAACTCAGCTGAGGTATGGTATATGCGTTTTTTACAATCTTTGGGTTTGACGTAAGGACGCCATCGACATCTGTCCAAATTTCTAAGACTTCTGCATTAAGTGCTCCTGATATGATTGCAGCAGTATAGTCCGAACCTCCTCTTCCTAAAGTAGTAGTCAGTCCTCCAACGTCTGAAGCAACAAACCCCGTGACAACTTGAAGCTTACCTTTTCTATTGTTGTAATATTCTGAAGTAAGTTTTTCAGTCAGCTCAATCTTCACTTTTGCTTGACCAAAATCCTTATTTGTTTTTATAATATTTCTGGCATCTAAATATGCCGAAGGAATCCCGATTTTTTCGAAATACTTCGATATGATATAAGCAGAATTGCGCTCACCAAAACTCAAGATATAATCCATCGTCCTTAAAGAAGCCTCTCTGATCAAGAAGACTCCTTTCAGCAAATCTTTGAGAACATCAAAGTTTTCTATAACCTGGCCTGAGGCTATTTCATCAGACCCAAGAAGTTCTTGAATCGCTACAGTATGTCTTTCTCTCAATGAATCGTAGACTGATAGGTAAGATTCATCTCCCTTTGAGGCTAAATGAGCCGTCTTGATGAGCTCATCAGTCACTCCTCCAAATGCAGAAAAGACTATTGTGAGCAGTTCACCTTTTTTATGTCGCTCTTTTATCAAAGAGCCTATGCTCTTTATTCTCTCAGGTGTGGCAACACTTGAGCCTCCAAATTTTAATACTTTCATGATAATCGATATTGAGAAGCACTATGCTTCCAATCAGATGCAAAGGTACTATACTGGAAACATTAATCATGCCGATCGAAAGCTGTCATTGTGTCTTATTTTAATCATTTATGAGATCGTCTCTGTCATCTTAGATTGATGAGGCTTACCTTAGAGGATTATTTAGCGACAGCCTGTCAGAAATAGCCTCTTTGGCTTAGTTATCGCTGATCTTTAGAGATACAATAAGATTAATAGATGTTCAATTTTATAAAGAAAGTCTTTGGTACAAAGCACGATAGAGATGTCAAAGCTTTTAGTTCAGTGATAGAAGAAATCAATGATAACTTCAAGTCATACGAAGCTATAAGCAATGATGAACTCAGAAATAAAACCCTCGACTTTCGGGAAAGGATCGCAGCGCATCTTAAGGGTATTGATGATGATATCTCTACGCTCTCAGCTGAGATAGACATAGAATTAGACATCCATGTCAAAGAAGAAAAATACAATGAGGTTGATACTCTTAAAAAAGAGCGTGATGAAGCCCTTGAAGAAATACTTAAAGAATTGCTCCCTGAGGCCTTTGCTGTGGTTAAAGAAACTGCGCGTCGCTTTAGTACGAACGAAAGCTTAACCGTTTCAGTAACTGACCATGATCGAGAAATGGCAGCGTCTAAAGAACATGTCACAATCGATGGAGATAAGGCCATCTGGAATAATACTTGGATCGCCGGAGGCGCACCTATTACTTGGAACATGATTCACTATGATGTTCAGCTCATCGGTGGAAATGTTTTGCATGAAGGTAAAATAGCCGAAATGCAGACGGGAGAAGGAAAAACGCTTGTGGCAACACTTCCTGCGTATCTCAATGGACTAAGTGGACAAGGTGTTCATGTGATCACTGTTAACGACTACCTCGCCAAGAGAGATAGCGAATGGATAGGACCAATCTTTGAGTTCCTTTACTTGACTGTAGATTGTATCGACAAGTATAGACCGCACTCACCTGGTCGTGTGAAAGCCTATAACTGCGACATCACATATGGAACAAATAATGAATTTGGGTTTGATTATCTAAGAGATAACATGGTTCGTTCTCAAGAGGAGCGAGTTCAAGGAAAGCATCACTTCGCTATGATTGATGAGGTTGATTCTGTTTTGATTGATGATGCACGTACACCATTGATCATTTCGGGACCTGTTCCCAAAGGGGCAGAAGACCAAGAGTATCAAGAGTTAAAGCCCAAGGTTGAACGCCTTATCGCTGCTCAGAGAAAATTGGCTACAACCTATTTGGCGGAAGCCAAAAAAGGCTTTGCTGCTGGTGATAAGGGTCATGAAGAAGGAGAAACAGGGATGAATCTTCTTAGAGCATTTCGCGCATTGCCAAAATATAGACCTCTGATCAAATTCTTGAGTGAAGAAGGAGTGAAGGTGACACTTCAGAAGACCGAGAACTTTTATATGCAAGAGCAGTCAAAAAGGATGCATATCGTCGACGAGCCTCTTCTATTTACAATTGATGAGAAAAACCGAAATGTTGAATTAGTTGAAAAAGGTGCTGAGTTCTTAGCACAAGGAGAAGAAGATGCAAACTTCTTCATTATGCCTGATATCACCTCTCAGATGCAATTATTAGATGAAGAAGAAAAGGCAACAGGTAAAAACCTAAGTGAACAAAGAACTAGTTTGATACAAGATTATTCAGTTAAGTCTCGCAGACTACATGCCGTTAGTCAGTTGCTTAAAGCATACACCTTATTTGAAAAAGAAGAAGAATATGTCGTCATGGACGGCAATGTCAAGATAGTCGATGAGCAGACAGGACGTATGATGGAAGGTAGAAGATACTCCGACGGTCTACATCAAGCTTTAGAGGCAAAGGAAAATGTCAAAGTCGGGGATATAACTCAGACTTACGCTACCGTGACCCTTCAAAATTACTTCAGGATGTATCATAAGCTGTGTGGTATGACTGGTACGGCGGAGACTGAAGCTAAAGAACTCTGGGACATCTATGAGTTAGATGTTACTGTTATACCAACTAATAGACCAATATCACGTGACGACAAAGAAGATCTAGTTTATAAAACAGCTAGAGAAAAATTCAATGCCGTCATAGATGAAATAGACAACCTTACAGGTCAAGGCAGACCAGTTCTTGTAGGTACAACTACAGTAGATGTTTCGGAGAAGCTGAGTAGAATGATGCAACTAAAAGGGATACAACACAATGTCCTCAATGCTAAGCAACACGCACGAGAAGCACAGATTGTCTCAGAAGCCGGTCGAGCCGGAAATGTAACGATCGCAACCAATATGGCAGGTCGTGGTACGGATATCAAAATCAATGAAGAGGTAAAGTCTGCTGGGGGGCTTGCCATCATAGCAACTGAGCGACATGACTCAAGAAGAGTAGATAGACAGTTAAGAGGACGTGCAGGGAGACAGGGAGATCCAGGGTCTTCACAGTTTTATGTGTCTCTTGAGGACAACCTTATGAGGTTGTTTAACTCAGAACGTCTGGCTAAAGTCATGGACAAGATGGGTCATCAAGACGGAGAAGTGCTGCAACATAGTATGGTTTCAAAGTCGATCGAACGTGCGCAAAAGAAAGTCGAAGAAAACAACTTTGGTACAAGAAAGAGACTGCTTGAATACGACGATGTTATGAACATCCAGAGAGAAGCCATTTATAAGAAAAGAGCAAACGCTCTTTCTGGAGATAGGCTTTCCGTAGATTTATTCAACTTGTTTTCTGCTCTAAGTGAAAACATTGTAATAGACTATAAGAATGCAGGTACTTATGATTCTTTTAGAAATGAATGCATACGGGTTTTAGGATATGATCCAGAAATCGACGAAGCAGCATTTAATTCTGCGCCTTCTGCCGAGCTTATAGAAGATCTTCAAAAGCAGACTCTAGACTTCTACAATATGAAGTTTGACAGGATCTCTGAAATCTTAATGCCTGTAATCAAGCGTGTCTATGAGAATGAAGGAAATAAATATAAACGTATAGCGATACCTTTTACTGATGGTTCAAACAAAACTCTTCCTATATCTGCAGATCTTAAAGAAGCGATTGACAGTCAAGGAAAGTCTGTTGTAAAAGATATAGAGAAAGCTGTCAGTTTAGCTATAGTAGATGAAAACTGGAAAGAGCACTTACGTGCTATGGATGAGTTAAAGGATTCTGTTCAGGCAGCTTCATTCGAACAGAAGGATCCTTTAGTAATTTATAAGATGGAAGCTTATGATCTTTTCGAACGATTGATTTACAAGATCAACGAAGAAATAAGCTCATACCTCATGAAGGGTCGCCTTATGATCAATGTTGATGAAAATCTGAAAGAAGCTAAAAAGCAGAAGACGGATCTCAGCAAAACAACTGCTTCAAGAGCTGATCAAGCAAGGCGTGCCGCAGCCGAAGGAGCTGGTGCCAAACGATCAAAACCAGAGACTTTCACCAGAACAGAAAAGAAAGTAGGCAGAAATGACGCTTGCCCTTGTGGTAGTGGGAAGAAGTATAAGCAATGCCATGGTAAAATATAGCTCGTTGGATAAGTAGAATAGTTGTTATTTTTGGCATTCAGTAATCATCTTTCGATGTTAAATAAAATATTATTTTTCGTTCTTTTCTGTAGCTCGTTCCACTCTTTCGGGCAGATTACTTTTTCTGAAGAGACTAAGGTACAAGCTCTAATGCAACGTTATGAGAGTGAAGGAAAAGCTGAACTTGCCATCGATGGATGGAGAATTAAAATAGTCAGCACAACTGATAGACGAAAGCTTGAAAACGTAAAAGCCCTTTTCGAACGAGAGTATTCTGACTACTCTTATTCAACAAATTACGAAAATCCATATTATAGTCTGAAAGTCGGAGCATTTGAAACACGCTATGATCTCGAGCCTCACTTGGCACGTTTCAAAATAGATTTTCGAGAAGCTATTCCATTCAGAGACCGCATAGATAAAACCGAGTTATTTGATTCGAAGTAGTTCGAAAGCAGGCTACACAGGCAAAAGAGCCATTAAAACTTCCGGTATAGATTGGATACTTTTGTGTTCATACATAGGGCTCGTCATCACGGGCCTGCTCATGATATATACCACAACTTACAATGACTACACAGATCAAATGTGGTCATTGAGTTCTCCTTTTGGTGGACAATTGATGTGGGCGGGTATTTCCATCATTGCAATAATCGTTTTGACCTTTTTAGACTGGCACATATGGAATTCTCTTTCCATTCCTATATATCTCATATCTGTTGCCTCTCTTCTTTTAGTTCTGATCTTTGGCAACGAAGTCAAAGGGGCGACGTCTTGGTTTGATCTCGGGTTTGTTTCATTTCAACCAAGTGAGTTTGCTAAACTCGGAACGGCGATGGTCTCTGCCGCACTCTTGAGTTCTGTTCATACCAAGTTATCAGAATATAGATCACAATTTATAATGGTTGGGTTAATGATGCTCCCGGCTTTACTAATCATCTTACAGCCTGATCCAGGTTCTGCATTAACATTTGCTTCTCTTATGATAGCGTATTATAGGTTCGGGATGCCTGCGATTTATTATTTGGGTTTTCTTTCTATTTTTCTGACAATAGTGTTTTCTCTCACCCATGGTTTTTATGTAGCCATCAGTGGGATACTTTTAGTTTGGGTAGCTTTTACTTCGCAATTTTCAAGAAAAAATATCACACTTGTTTTAATATTCGTTGTTGTCCTTCTTGTTAATATTCTTTGCTATCAGTTTGGTGTTATGCCATATGCACTTGTTACCTCAGTCATCTATTTCTTGATTCATCTTTTTGTCTTTAATGCATCTAATAGTATTCCTGTTCGACTGTCCGCGTTAGGGGGCCTGGCTATCCTGTCGTTAATTTCTTTCAGTAGCACCTTCGCATTTGAAAATATATTAAAACCACATCAACAGGACAGGATTAATGTCTGGCTTCAACCAGAAAAGTGCGACCCAAGAGGTTCGTTATATAATCTGATACAATCAAAGGTCGCTATAGGATCAGGAGGTCTTAGTGGTAAAGGATATTTGAATGGCACTTTGACCAAGTTTAATTATGTGCCAGAGCAAACCACTGATTTTATATTCAGTAGCATAGGAGAAGAACAAGGATTTTTGGGAAGCGCTGGAGTTGTTATTCTTTTTCTAATTATGACACTTCGACTTATCAACATCGGAGAGAACTCGAATTATAGTTTTATAAAGGCTTTCTGTTATGCAATAGCAGGTTTTGTTTTTATTCACTTTTTTATAAATATAGGAATGACAATGGGCGTCAGTCCAGTTATCGGAATTCCTTTGCCTTTTGTTAGTCGAGGAGGAACTGCTCTTCTGGTTTTTTCAATGATGATTGGTATTTCACTAAACATGAGTAGAGAGAGCAGATGATTAAATATCAACTTTTAAAATCTTCTTCAACAGGCAATTCTCGTCTTGGAAAAATAGAAACAGATCACGGGGTTATAGAGACACCCATCTTTATGCCCGTTGGCACTCAAGGCTCTGTTAAGTCTGTCTCACATAGGTCCTTAAAAGCCCTCAATAGTGAAATCATACTTGGAAACACTTTCCATCTATATCTAAGACCAGGACACGAGATTATCGAAAAGGCGGGAGGCTTACATAAGTTTATTAATTGGTCACTTCCGATGTTAACAGACAGCGGTGGATTTCAGGTCTACTCTTTAAGTGGGCTTAGAAAAATCACAGAACAAGGTGTAACGTTCAGATCACCCATAGATGGTTCTAAACATTTTTTTAGTCCAGAAAGAGCTATCGAGATTCAACAGAGCATCGGTGCGGATATAATAATGGCCTTCGATGAGTGCACGCCTTTTCCTTGTGAATACAACTATGCAAAGAGGTCCATGCACATGACTCATCGATGGTTAGATCGATGTTTAGAACACTTCAACAAGACCGAAGGACCACACCCCTATAGACAGACCTTAGCACCAATCGTGCAAGGAAGTGTATACGACGATTTAAGAGCCGAGTCAGCAAAGTATATAGCACAAAAAGGTTGTGAGATAAATGCAATTGGTGGCTTGTCAGTAGGCGAACCTGCTCCCATCATGTATGATATGACTGAGAAGGTTACTGCTCATCTTCCAAAAGATAAAGGAAGATATCTTATGGGTGTTGGTACTCCTCAGAATATTTTAGAATGCATAGATAGAGGAATTGATATGTTTGACTGTGTTCTTCCTACAAGAAATGCAAGACACGGTCACTTGTACACATCACAAGGTGTTATCAACATTAAAAATGCAAAGTGGAAAGAAGACTTTTCTCCTATTGATGAGAATAGTACAAGCGAATTAAGTCGCAACCATAGCAAGTCCTATCTAAGACATCTTTTTGCTGTAAAAGAAGCCTATGGCCATGAAATAGCCAGCACCCATAACCTATCATTTTATCTTTGGTTAGTCAAAGAGGCCAGAAAGCAAATCGCCGAAGACAACTATACTAATTGGAAAAACAAAATGTTAGAAGCTTTAGGGAATAGGTTATAGCTTTTCCTAAGAGTCCTAATATTAAAAAACGCCCGATAATGATTCATTAATCGGGCGTCTCAAAACAAAACGAAAAACCAACTTTATCTTAAACGAATAACATCATGACAATGTCATATACCTCTGCGTAATTTTACAGGAATCGTCTTCTTCTTACCGTTTCTAAAAATCATGACATCAAGAGTATCACCGATTTTTGCAAACTTTAATGATTCCTGTAGGTCCTCAAGACCTTCTATTTCTTTTCCATTCATCCCAACGATAACATCACCAATCTTTACCCCTGATTGTTTTGCAGAACTAAATGCAACCTCCCTTCCGTAACGATCTGCTAGAAAGTTAGAAACATAAACTCCTTTATTGACACCAACCTTTATGCCTTCTTTTTTAACATCCTCTATATTCGCAATAGTTATCCCCAGCATAGCCCGTTGAATATCACCGCCAGTTTCCATTATCTCCTTAACTACTTTTTCAACCAGATTAGAAGGTATCGCAAAAGAATAGCCTGCATAAACTCCTGTTGGTGAAGAAATGGCAGTATTAATTCCAATTAGATCTCCAGAAGTATTTACAAGCGCTCCTCCTGAATTTCCTGGATTAACAACTGCATCAGTCTGAATAAATTCCTCAATAGCTTTATACCCTTTTATAATATCTATATCTCTTCCTTTTGCACTTACGATTCCTGCTGTCACTGTAGATGTCAGATTAAAGGGATTTCCAACGGCAACAACCCACTGACCTATTTTCACTTTTTCAGAGTTTGCCATTTTCAAGTGAGGAAAAGATTGTCCTTCAATTTTAATAACAGCTAAATCTGTTGAAGGATCTGTACCTACTTTTTTTGCTTGTAGAGAAGTTCCATCATGCATCGTCACTTCTACATAGTCTGCAAAACCTACAACATGATTATTGGTTACTATATATCCATCTGAACTTATTAGAACTCCAGAACCTGTTCCCGCTTGGGGTCGTTCTTCATTCCCTCTTCTGTAACCCCAAAAACGATCTTGGTAGCTCCTACTACGATCATAATTCTTATGCTCTTCGTTTTCTGCACTTATATGGACTACTGCCGGGTTTGCTTTTTCCGCTGCAAAGATGAAATCTCCTGGTGCCGTTGAAATCGAAAAGTTCTTTGAGACGTTAGAGGTTGATTGATTGGTGTTGTAAGTACGAGCAGGCAGCTCTTCGTAAATAACGGTATCCTTATCAAAAAAAGCAAAGGCTCCAAAAGCTATCGCTCCACCTATAATTCCGGCAAAGACAAGTTGAAGAAGATTTTTCATAAGCTGTGGTTTCCGTAAAAATCGCTTTCTAAAGTTATATGAAAACGGCATTAAAAACCCAAATGTTTCTTTACTCCAGAGCCTTAACAGCACCTTAACAAGACCAAGTAAGATTGCAGAAAACCTTACTTTTCGTAAATAGTTGCTATCTGCTCAGCCATCTCACGGTCTTTCTCAGTAACCGTATTTCCAGCATCATGAGTGGTGAGCTTAATATTTACTCGATTATAGACATTAGACCATTCTGGGTGATGATTTAATCCCTCTGCTATGAAAGCCACCTCTGTCATAAAAGCAAAAGCCTTTTTAAAGTTCTCAAACTTTAATTCAGCATGAAGCGCATTGTCTTTTTCTATCCACATATTTATCTATTTAAGAAAATGACCAATCATGTTTTCCTATTCCTTCTAAAGACGCTTTAAGCAAATCAATCGTCCCTCGTATATCGTCGAGATGTGCCATTTCAATCACCTGATGTAGATATCTAGTCGGTATTGAAATTCCGCCCGCGATAGATCCTCCTTTAGCAAAACGCTGAATACCAGCAGTATCTGTTCCTCCTGCAGGTAATATTTCCATCTGGAATGGAATTTTTTTCTTTTCGGCTATCTTCTGCATAAAACTCACCATCCTATAATCGCAAATTGTTGCTCCATCAAGAACTTTTATTGCCGTCCCTTCTCCAAGTGAAGTTATTCTTTCATGAGGTTGTGCCATAGGATAGTCGCAAGCTAAGGTCACATCTAAATTAATTCCAAAATCAGGATCAATCCCCGATGCAGCTGTCATAGCACCACGAAGGCCCACCTCTTCTTGAACTGTGAATACACCGTACACATCAACATCAAGATTCTTTTTCGCTAGTTCTTTAAATGCTTCTATGAGGATATAGACAGATACTCTGTTATCTAAGGACTTTGCATTAACACAAGGACCCATCACGCATAATTCTCTTTCTCTAGTAATCGAGTTACCTATTGAGATTAACTTCTCCACCTCATTTTTCTTCATCCCTGTATCGATATAATAATCTCCGAGATCAGGCATTTTCTTTCTCTCTTCAGGCTTCATGATATGGATCGGCTTCGTTCCCATAACACCAAGCACATCTTCTTTCCCATGGATAATAACTCTTTGTGCAGTCAATGTCTTTGGATCAAAGCCACCTAACGGGTGAAATCTTACATAGCCATCATCATCAATGTGCGTGACGATAAAACTTATCTCATCCATGTGTGCCGCAATCATCACTTTCTTTCTCGGTGCAGAGCCTTTTGTACCCAGCTTAAGAGCGTGTACACTTCCCATAGCATCCGTTGTAACGGAATCAACATAAGGCTTAACCTCCTCAATCACTTTCATTCTTATACGCTGTTCAAAACCAGGAGCGCCTGGAACTTTACATATTTCACCAAGAAGGTTAATGTCTATTTTATGCTTTTTAGCCATTGTCTTTATTTTCTTGACACCAAATTAACCTATCTACTTTGGATCTATGTGATATTTATAGCTTTGTCTTTTTATTCTTGATTTAATATTTTTTGTACAAATGATCATCACAATCTCAGGCGATATAGGAAGCGGAAAGAGTACTACAGGAAAGTTGCTTCGTGACAAACTTGAATATAGCTACTTGTCCACTGGCGCCATCCAAAGGAAAATAGCAGCAGAGATGGGGATGACCACATTAGAGCTTAATCATCTTACAGACTCAAGATTGGATATAGACGAAAAGATAGATTCTTACACAAGAGCTTTGAATGAAAGTGATGAGGACTACATAGTTGACTCAAGATTAGCTTGGCACTTTATCCCTTCCTCTTACAAGGTCTTTTTATTGTGTGATGAAGAAATAGCCGCACAACGAATAAGTAAAGATAAAGATAGGGTCAGTGACGAATCTAATAGAGATATAAATCATCTCGTTCGGAAAATAAAGGAACGCAGAAGTAGCGAACAGTCCAGGTTCAAAAGAATCTACAACATTGACTTTGAGGACCATTCTAATTATAATCAAATCATAGATTCTGGATATTTCTATCCTGACAAAATCGTAGAAATGATATTAGATGGAATTGATCTTCACTATTTAAGACCTTAGCGGCAAATATTTTTTAGACAGCAGCCTTTAGTTTTTTCTTAAGTGCAAATAACTCATCACGATACTGTGCTGCAGTTATAAAATCAAGGTCCTTTGCAGACTTCTTCATCTTATATTCTGTTTCTTTAATAAGCCGATCGAGTTGATCTTTTGACATATAACTGACGATTGGATCTGCAGCTAAACTAGGCTCCATTGGTTCTATATATGCTTTAGACTTTTTCCCTCTGATATCAAGGATAGATTTTTGATTCATGATATCTTCCTTTGACTTTTTAATCGTCGTTGGAGTTATGTTGTGTTTAGCATTATATGCTTTTTGGACTGCCCTTCTTCTATTCGTTTCATCTATAGTGTTCTGCATACTTCCTGTCACCTTATCTGCATAAAAGATGACAAGGCCATTTGAGTTCCGTGCTGCTCTACCTGCAGTTTGCGTTAGAGATCGAGCATTACGCAAGAATCCTTCTTTATCTGCATCAAGGATAGCAACAAGAGAAACTTCAGGCATATCAAGACCTTCTCTTAAAAGGTTCACTCCAACAAGTACATCAAAACCTCCAAGTCTTAAATCTCGGATGATCTCTACCCTATCCATTGTATCTACCTCTGAGTGAATGTATCTTACCTTGATTCCAAGTTTAGTTAAGTACTTAGTTAGCTCCTCAGCCATTCGTTTTGTCAAAGTAGTGACCAGTACTCTTTCGTCAGCCTCAATTCTTAAATGAATCTCTTCAAGAAGATTGTCAATTTGATTAATGCTTGTCCGAACTTCAATTGGAGGATCAAGAAGGCCCGTTGGTCTTACTATTTGCTCAACGACAAGGCCTTCAGTTTTTTCTAATTCATAATCTCCAGGTGTTGCACTTACATAAACTATTTGAGGCACCATACTCTCAAATTCTTCAAAATTCAAAGGCCTATTATCCAATGCTGAAGGCAGCCTAAACCCGAAGTTTACAAGACTTATTTTTCTTGCTCTATCACCTCCCCACATTCCTCTTACCTGGGGTAGTGTCACATGACTCTCATCTACAACCATGAGATAATCATCAGGAAAATAATCTAAAAGACAAAAAGGTCGTGTTCCTGGTTTCCGTCCATCAAAAAATCTAGAATAATTCTCTACACCATTGCAGTAGCCCAACTCTCGCATCATCTCGACATCAAAAGTGACACGCTCTTTAATACGCTTTGCCTCTATAAACCTTCCTTCTTGCTCGAAAAACTTTTCATGATCATCAAGCTCACCTTCTATCTGTCTGAGGATCTGATTCAATTTATCCTTAGGTGCGACGTAGAGGTTCGCAGGAAAAATAGCTGCCTCATCGAGACTTATAATTTTCTTTCCTGAAGTGAGTTCTATTTTTTCTATGCTCTCAATTTCGTCTCCAAAAAAGACGACTCGAAACCCAAAGTCAACATATGGCAAATGTATATCGATAGTATCTCCTTTAACCCTAAATGTTCCTCGGCTAAAATCTTTTTCAGATCTAGAATATAAGCTCTCAACAAGTTGATACAAAAGCCTATTTCGAGAAATCGTTTGTCCTTTTTCAATTCTAATAATGGCCCCTTTATAATCATCGGGATTTCCCATACCATAGATACAAGAGACTGATGCGACGATTATTATATCTCTTCTTCCAGAAAGCAAATTAGAACTCGCACGCAGTCTTAGTTTATCTATCTCTTCGTTTATTGAAAGGTCTTTCTCTATATAAGTATCACTAGAAGTGATATAGGCTTCTGGTTGATAATAATCGTAATAACTGACAAAGTATTCCACGGCATTGTCTGGAAAAAACTCTGTGAGCTCTGCATATAGCTGAGCGGTCAATGTCTTATTATGAGTAAGCACTAGTACGGGGCGATTGACTTGTGCAATAACGTTAGCCATTGTAAAGGTCTTTCCAGAGCCCGTTACTCCTAAAAGAACCTGTGCGGATTCCCCATCTTTAAGCCCTTGAACCAATTGTTCGATAGCTTGTGGCTGATCTCCAGTAGGAACATAATTAGACGTTAACTTAAAATTCATCCTCTTCTATTTTCTGCCTGCTTTTGAACCTTCAAATATATCTTAAAAAGAATCCCAAAGCGGTATGAACTTCTTAGTAGATATAAAGTTCAATAATTCTACTTTTGCGCTATGAATAATACACGTCCTCTTGTAACTGATATTCTGAAAGAACGCATCTTGGTCATGGATGGAGCTATGGGCACGATGATCCAAAGATATAAGCTAAGTGAAGCCGATTATAGAGGAGATAGGTTTAAGGACTTTCATAGGGATATAAAAGGTAATAATGAATTGCTTTCCCTCACACAGCCGAAAATCATATCAGATATCCATAAAGAATATCTAAAGGTAGGAGCAGATATCATTGAGACTAATACTTTCAGTGCGAACACCATCTCGCAGGCAGATTATGAGATGGAAGACTTATGCTATGAGCTAAATGTCGCTTCTGCCAAAATAGCAGTAGCCGCTGCGCAGGAATATTCAACACCAGAAAGGCCAAGATATGTAGCTGGAGCCTTCGGCCCAACAACAAGAACCGCTTCGCTATCTCCTGATGTAAATGACCCTGGTTATAGAGCAGTAACTTTTGATCAGCTTGTTGCTGCTTACCTCGAACAAGGAAGAGGCTTGGTGGAAGGAGGTGTCGATATTCTCTTGATTGAGACAGTATTCGACACTTTGAACTGTAAAGCTGCCATGTTCGCCATAGACTGCTTATTCGAAGAGATAGGTCGTAAGCTTCCTTTGATGATTTCTGGTACCATAACAGATGCCAGTGGTCGAACATTAAGTGGACAAACAGTTGAAGCTTTTTGGATTTCCATTTCTCATATGGAATTGATGAGTGTAGGTCTTAACTGTGCTCTTGGCGCAAAGGAACTTGCTCCTCACTTGAGAGACCTTGCTAAAGTCGCAACTTGCCCAGTAAGTGCTTACCCAAATGCTGGTCTTCCTAACGAATTTGGTGAATACGATCAGACAGGTTCAGAAATGGGCGTTCTAATGACCGAGTTCTTGAACTCAGGTTATGTCAATATTATCGGAGGTTGTTGTGGTACGACTCCTGAGCATATCAAGATTATGGCAGAGGCTGCTGAAAAAGCAACACCACGCCCATATAAAGTGAACTCTCAATACAGCCAATATTCAGGTCTTGAGCCTTTAGTAGTGCGTGAGGATTTAAATTTTATCAACATAGGCGAAAGAACCAATGTAACCGGGTCTCGAAAGTTTGCAAGATTAATTAAAGAAGAAAAATATGAGGAAGCACTAACTGTCGCTGTTGATCAAGTTGAAGGAGGCGCTCAGATTATCGATGTTAACATGGACGAGGGTCTTTTGGATAGTCAGTATGCCATGAAAAAATTCTTGAATTTAATTATGGCCGAGCCAAATATTTCAAAGCTCCCGATCATGATTGATTCATCGAAGTTTTCTGTTATTGAAGAGGGTCTTAAGTGTGTACAAGGAAAATGTATCGTTAACTCCATCTCCATGAAAGAAGGAGAAGACGAATTTAGGCGTCAGGCTCAAATTGTTAAAAGGTTTGGAGCAGCAGCAGTTGTTATGGCATTTGACGAGGAAGGGCAAGCTGATACTATTGAAAGAAAGGTTGAGATTTGCATTCGTGCATATAAGATTCTAACTGAAGAGGTCGGCTTTAACCCATTGGACATCATTTTCGACCCAAATGTCTTCGCCATAGCGACAGGTATTGATGAACATAGAGAATACGGAAGAAACTTCATAGAAGCAACAGCCTTGATAAAAGATGCCTGTCCTGGTGCCAAGATCAGCGGAGGTGTTAGTAATGTCTCTTTTTCATTTCGTGGAAACAACATGGTCCGAGAGGCCATGCATACAGTGTTCTTATATCATGCCATCAAAAAAGGGATGGATATGGGAATTGTCAACGCCGGAATGATGGAGATCTACGATGAAATTCCAAAGGACCTTGTAGTTCTTCTCGAAAATGCAATATTCAATCGGACAGAAACTTCAACTGAAGACCTTATTGATTATGCTGATAAAGTAAAGGGCGGAGGAAAAGAAAGAGTTGTCGATTTAAGCTGGAGAGAAACTCCGGTAACAAAAAGAATCGAACATGCCTTAGTCAAAGGAATAACGGAGTTTATCATAGAAGATGCAGAAGAAGCCAGAGTAGAGTTAAAGTCTCCTTTATCTGTTATCGAAGGTCCACTTATGGACGGGATGAATGTGGTGGGGGATTTATTTGGGGCTGGAAAAATGTTTTTACCTCAAGTGGTGAAAAGCGCCAGAGTCATGAAGCAAGCCGTGGGATATCTGACACCTTTTATCGAAGAAGAGAAAGACGGTGTTGTGCAGACTAATGGAAAAATACTTATGGCAACCGTAAAAGGGGATGTCCACGACATCGGAAAGAATATAGTCGGAGTCGTCTTAGCATGCAACAATTATGAAATCATTGACCTTGGGGTTATGGTTCCTCCTGCAAAAATCCTTGCCGCGGCTATAGAACAAAATGTGGATATCATCGGCCTAAGTGGTTTGATCACTCCTTCTCTTGATGAAATGGTGACCGTCGCAACGATGATGGAAGAAAGAGGAATGAAAATTCCTTTGCTTATCGGCGGAGCTACGACTTCAAAAACACATACCGCTGTTAAAATTGAAGAACAATATTCTGGAGCAGTCATCCACGTTCTTGATGCGTCTAAAAGTGTAGCGGTAGCAAGTTCCTTATTATCAGGTCACGAAGGTGTAACGGAGGGTTATATCGCGGATATAAGAAAAGACTATGATCGCATAAGAACACAAAGAAAATCCACAACTAGGGATAAAAAATATATCTCCTTAAAAGAAGCACAAAGCCAAAAGCTTAAGCTTGATTGGAATTCATATACTCCTCCTGTTCCTGTTTTGATAGGTACAGAAGCATTAGATCAATATGATTTAAGAGATCTCGTAGACTATATAGATTGGACACCTTTCTTTTCAAGTTGGCAACTCAAGGGGAAATACCCTGCGATACTCACAGATAGTGTTGTTGGTGAAGAGGCAACCAAACTACTTAATGATGCTAAAGAAATGCTTGCGCTCATTGTAAGTGAAAAGTGGTTAACCGCTCGTGGAGTTGTAGGGTTATACCCAGCTAACTCGAATGGAGATGATGTCATTGTATATACTGACGAGAGTCGTAAAAAGGAAGCTCATAGATTCGCTAACCTTAGACAGCAAAGACAAAAAGCAAAGAATCTTCCATACTTCTGTCTATCTGATTTTATCGCTCCTGTTGGAGTAGCCAATGACTATTTAGGAGGATTCGCAGTAACAACAGGAATAGGCATAGAAACTAAGGTTAAAGAGTTTGAAGCAGCTGGAGATGACTATAATGCGATTCTTCTCAAGTCTTTAGCAGATCGGCTTGCTGAAGCATTTGCCGAAAGGCTACATCACCTTGTGAGAACCAAATATTGGAATTATACTACTGATGATGGGCTTACTAGTGACGACCTTATAAAAGAAAAATATCAAGGAATCAGACCTGCTCCGGGATATCCAGCTTGTCCAGATCATTCTTTAAAAACTCCTTTGTTTGAGATGCTAAGTGCAGAGAAAAATACGAGTATTTTTCTTACAGAAAGCCTTGCTATGTTCCCTGCCGCATCTGTAAGTGGGTTCTTTTATAGCCATCCGGAAAGTAAGTACTTTGGTTTAGGACAGATCGCAGAGGACCAAGTACTTGACTATGCTAGTCGAAAAGGTATATCAAAAGAAGTAGCAGAAAAGGCCCTTTTTCCAAGTCTTAACTACAAAGATTAGAAGGACAATCCTCTGACGATATTACTTTTGATAGATTTGTAATATCTGTTATTTCAAATAAACAAAGATGAACACCTCGCCCGAGGAAAAAAACAAGCGTTACGCAGATGAGATCACTCTGAGTGAAGTTGTCATCTCTGTCGCAGAACTTGTAAAATGGGCCCGTAATCATGCTTTAGGATTGATCCTATGTTGCGGTTTGGGCTGTGGCTTTGCTTTGTTTTGGGTTGCTCAACAACCAGAAGAATATGTTGCAGAGCTATCGTTTATGCTCAATGATGACAACAATCCTTCGATTTCAGGTGTAGGTGGAGTACTAAGCCAACTGGGTATTGGTTCATCTGGAGGAAAATATAATGTAGATAAACTGCTTGAGATAGCGAAGTCAGATAGAATTATTGATTCGACCTTATTGCAAGAAAGCCTTGTGAACGGTCGTCGCCAAATACTTGCCAATCATTTTATTGAAACTTATGATTTAGGTGAACAATGGAAGAACCATAGGGATGATATGGGTGATTTCAGAATAGACAATGAGGATCTTCAAAATGAGCAGACGTTATATGCAATGAGATCTTTAAGACAAATGATTTCAGGTACTAAGCAAAATCGAGAAAAAGCGCTTTTGAGTTCAGACTATGGAAATACTGACTACATCATGTCTTTTTATATGAAAACACTATCGGACAGTCTATCTATATCCTTCGTAGAACATCTTTACGAAAACGTCTCAAAGTTTTTTATTGATAAAACTATAGAAGGAAGTCAAAGGGTGTATGATCTTATTATAGCAGAAAGGGACTCTTTGTCCAAACAAATCAACGAAACAGCACATGCTATTGCAGAATTAGAAGATAAAAGCTTAGGCTCTTTTAGAAATACGAATAATGTCAGATTGGCTCTTCTGAAGAACAAACTTATCGGATACCAAGCTTCATTTCAAATTATTGTAGAGAATCTAGGAAGAGCAAAATATGCACTAAAAACCAATACACCTTTAGTGCAACTCTTAGACAAGCCAACACACCCACTTTCTTCTTCTGGTTCATCTTATGTTAAATATGGAGTTCTTGGCTTTGTATCAGGTCTTATCTTCTACTTATTCATCTTATTTGCGACATTGGTCTATCGTAAACTTTGATCGCTTCAATAGATAATTTAAAAAATGTAGGTTTGCTGTGCAATTAAATGGATTATGACAGAGATCACCAAAGAGTCGCACTTAAGAAGTATTCTAAAGGGTCTCACTTGGAGAGTAATTGCTTCTGGGGCAATCTTTATAATAACATATTTTACTACGGGGGAGATGCATACTGCCGTAACTGTAACCTCTATTGAGTTTCCAGTGAAGTTGATTTTATACTATCTCCATGAGCGAGGTTGGCAATCCATACCTCGAGGATCTATTCGCAATGCTTTTAAGTCAAAGAAATAGTTTTGTCAGAAAATATCCATCCAATATTTGATCAACTTGTTACCAAGAAAGAAAGAGAGCTTTTTCTTGGTCAAAAGGCCAATGTGTTTTGGTTTACCGGATTATCTGGTTCAGGAAAAAGCACTATAGCCAAAGGTGTAGAAAGAGCTTTGTTTACAAAAGGTTTTTTTGCTCAAGTTATTGATGGAGATAATCTCCGAACAGGGCTTTGCAATAATCTTTCTTTCACAATGGAAGATCGAGCTGAAAATATTAGGAGAGTTGCTGAGCTCGCTAAACTCTATAATTCGTCAGGTATAATTACTTTGTGTTCTTTTATAAGTCCAACTATAGATATTAGAGAAAGAGCGAAGAACATAATCGGTACAAAAAGCTTTAATGAAGTGTTTATCAACACACCTATTGAGGTTTGTGAAAGTAGGGATGTCAAAGGGCTCTATAAAAAAGCTCGGGCAGGTGAAATAAAAGGATTTACCGGTATAGATAGTCCTTATGAAGCTCCAATATCACCAAGTATAGAGATATTAACAGCACAACAAACAATTGAAGAAAGCATTCAAGAAGTTTATAATTTTATCATTCAAGAATCTAAGATCGATTAATGGATTATAACCTAAGTCATATAAAAGAACTC
This sequence comes from uncultured Saprospiraceae bacterium, assembly GCA_938039305.1. GTDB lineage: Bacteria > Bacteroidota > Bacteroidia > Chitinophagales > Saprospiraceae > JAJRXG01. Next base: position 308 of record CALHUZ010000167.1, on the reverse strand, counting down.
GAAGCTGAGTCAATATTCATCCTAAGAGAAGTTGCTGCACAGTTCGAAAGGCCCGTGCTTATGTTTTCTGGTGGAAAAGATTCCATTCTAATGGTTCACTTAGCCCATAAGGCATTCTATCCAGCAAAAATCCCTTTTCCTTTACTTCATGTTGATACTGGTCACAATTTTCCAGAAACAATAGAGTACAGAGATAAGCTCGTTGATAAGTTAGGTGCTAAACTGATTGTTGGGTCTGTGGACGAAGCTATTGCTTCTGGTCTCGTTGCCGAAGAAAAGGGATTCAATGCTAGTAGAAATATGCTTCA
>CALHUZ010000166.1 GCA_938039305.1 uncultured Saprospiraceae bacterium | reverse complement strand
TCCATTTGCGAAAGCGCTTACAAGACCTTCAGGAGCTTCCTCTTCTCCTGGCCGCAACACATAAAAATGCTGTTGCTGGTCTGTATTTAGTCTAAGATATGTTATTCCAAAATCTACATGTACCAAATCGCCAGGCATTATAATATCTTGATCCGGGCGCTTACTAAAAGATCTTAAAAACTCATTGTTCCCCATATCGGATCGCTGGACAGATACTGAAGGGTGAAACCAAGTTGATAAGCCAAGATCGGCCACTCTTTGTCTCAGCCACCAGACAACATCGTCAGTAGAAGTGATACCTGGGTGAATGGCCTTCTCTGAAAGGCCTTCTCTTAAAATCAAATGACCTAACCTACAGATCATCGGATATATCTCAAGCTCCTTTTCGCTTCTTGTTTCTAACCAAGCAACGGCTAAGCGTTCAGCAGAAGTTACTTTGCTGTGCATCGCTTCAGGAAGATAAGACATGAAAGACTCATACTCTGACTTGACAAGACCATCGGCAAGGCCGTAGTTTCCAGAATAATTAAGGGCTATTTGTTTCGGTTGCTTTCTATTGATTATATCCATCAAAGCCTCCCACTGATCAGGATAGACATCGACATTCCATTCTCCTTTCAGCAATTTTCCAACACTATATCGTGCAATAGCAATCTTTTCAACGGTCGTTCCGTCGTCATAGAATACCATAATCGTCCTTCTCCTCGCGGCTAACCATGTACTTGGAAGAATCGTTTTCATCACTGGGTCTTCATTATATTCTCTGGATATGAGGACCCACATATCGATTCCTTCTCGTCTCATCAATTGTGGTAAGAGGTTATCTAACCTATCTTCTAAGATGTTATCTACTATTCTTGACTGTTCTTCTACACTTAGCACTTGGGGTCTGATATCTTGACCAAACACTACGCTGGCAAGTAGGAAAAAGAAGCACGGTAAGTATTTCATTATAATTCGTTTGAGTAAATACAATATCGATATAAAATAGAGTTAAGAATACATAATTTATAATAATGACAATATTAAGATTTGCATTAGCTCTTGCAGTTTTTACTTTGATCACAAGTTGTGGTGGTGATGATGATGATATCACTGGTACATATTCCATCTATAGCTATGGCGTAACCGGTTGTGATGATCCAGAAGATAATTTAATAATCGCTGTTGATGATGATGGCTGTACTGAAGTAGCTGGACAAGAAGTATGTCTTATAGGGTCTATGACTTTTAATTCAGACAATACTTTTTCTATTGGTGGAACAATTTCAGCCGCAGGGTTTAGTGAAGAACTAAGTGGTTCTGGTGGTTATACCATTTCTGGAAATACTGTAACCATATGCGATGAAGAAGAATGTCTAGATGGAACGCTTAATGGAAATGAGCTAACTCTTTCTATTCCTTCTGAAGATGGTTGTGTATTGACAATTAAAGGACGCAAATAAGGCCCAATTAGTCTTTCTTCAAGAAAAGCTCTGAAACCGTCTTACTTACTAATGGGGATTCAAATCCCTTGCTGATGCCGTGGGCGTATGTTTTTGTTTTAAGCGTATAGATATCGTACTTCTCTTTTCTCAGTCTTACATACTTCTCTAAATGATTTAAGAGCGTTTCTTCATAACCGCCTTCTTCATCTATTTCCAACATTGCTTTTTTGATACAATAATCGCTGATTCGTCTGAACTTGAGTTCTCTAAGGATTCTAACCTTTCCCCATCCTTTAACTCTAAATTTGCCTCGAGCATAATTCTTTGCAAAGCGTTCATCATTAAGATAGCCATCTTGAATCAGTTCGCTCATCACCTCTTCTAACCAATCTCCAAAAATCTTTATAGAGATTAGCTTAGACCTTACCTCTTGATGGCATCTGTCTTGATAGGCACAATATCGTTGCATCTTAACTATAGCCTCTTCTTTCGTCATTATTGCAAAAATACAATAGCCAGAAGGGTCCGTCTATTTCTCTTATTTTATTTTTCATCTTTTCTCTCATATTGGCACTTTAGTACAAAACGATAGGGCAAAGGGTCTAATTAATTAGATATATTAGCATATGCTCGTTAAAACATTTGCAAGTGCTGTACAAGGCGTCGAAGCTCAATTAATAACTGTCGAAGTTAATGCTGGGGGCAATGTAACAGTAGGAAACAACTTCTATCACCTAGTTGGACTACCTGACAGTGCAGTGAAAGAAGGGTTTCAACGGATAGAAGCTGCGATCAAAAACATAGGTTATAAGATGCTGCGCTTAAAGCTAGTGGTCAATCTAGCTCCAGCAGATATTAGAAAAGAAGGATCTGCATATGACTTACCTATTGCACTGGGCATTCTAGGTGCAACAAAACAAATCAATTCAGATCTCTTGAAAGAATACGTCATCATGGGCGAACTCGCTCTAGATGGTGGCCTCAGACCCATAAAAGGAGCTCTTCCCATTGCTATAGAAGCACGAAAAAAGGGCTACAAAGGAATGATAGTGCCAAAGCAAAATGCTAAAGAAGCCGCTATTGTCAATGATCTTGAAGTTTATGGTATCGAAAACCTTGTTGAAGCTGTTGAATTTCTTGATGGCAATAGGACACTTAAAGCCACACATGTAGATACACGAGAAATCTTCTTGGAAGAGCAGCAATATTTCGCCGTAGATTTCTCTGATGTAAAAGGGCAAGAAAATATAAAACGTGCACTTGAAATATCAGCAGCAGGAGGGCATAATGTAATTCTAATTGGACCACCAGGTTCTGGTAAAACCATGCTTGCTAAGAGACTTCCTGGTATTCTTCCTCCGCTATCACTGCATGAAGCTCTAGATGTCACTAAGATTCATTCTGTCTGTGGTTTGCTCGGGGCAAATTCTTCTCTGGTCTCATCACGTCCTTTTAGATCTCCACACCATACTATAAGTGATGTAGCTCTTGTGGGAGGAGGTTCTAACCCGAACCCGGGTGAAATCTCTTTAGCGCATAACGGTGTTCTTTTTTTAGATGAGTTACCGGAGTTTAAAAGATCAGCGCTTGAGGTAATGAGGCAACCTATGGAGGAACGCAAAGTGACGATTTCCAGAGCTAAAATATCTGTAGACTACCCTGCTTCTTTTATGCTTGTAGCATCCATGAATCCTTGTCCTTGTGGTTATTATAATCACCCTGACAAAGACTGTGTCTGTGGACCAGGAATTGTAAAAAAATATCTCAATAAAATATCTGGGCCTCTACTAGACAGGATAGATCTTCATGTAGAAGTTACACCAGTGTCTTATGATGAACTAAGCACTAATGAATATACAAGTGAGAAAAGTGCAGATATCAGAATTAGAGTAAACAAAGCAAGAGAGGTTCAAAATCAAAGATTCAAAGACTATCCTGATATCAATAACAACTCACAAATGCCAAGCCGTATGGTTAGAGAGATCTGCACACTAGATCCAGCAGGAACTATGCTTCTTAAAACGGCAATGACGAAATTACAATTGTC
>CALHUZ010000165.1 GCA_938039305.1 uncultured Saprospiraceae bacterium | reverse complement strand
TTGTAAGCTATCCTTTAGGATGGTCTTATCTGTTATTGTAGCCATGTCCTCATATACAGACTTGAAGAATGGATAGTCTCTATCGTATGTCTCAGGATAGTCTTTGAGAATCAGATCTAAAGAAACTAGGTAGGAATGTAGGTTAGATGTACCGGGAGCTGCTAATAGTATGATGAAGTCTGCCATTGAGTCCATCGTTGCTACAACTGGCGCTATATTCCCTCCTTCACTGTGTCCGATTAGCCCAATCTGATTTATAGATGCCTCTTTGAATTCCTTCAAATACTTTACAGCAGCTAATGCGTCATATGAATAGTCTATGCTTGTGGCTGGACGGAATTGACCTTCTGATTCGCCATAACCTCTATCGTCATATCGTAATACGACAATTCCTTTTCTGGTCAAATAGTCAGCGAGCACCAAGAAAGGTTTGTGTCCCAATATTTCTGAATTTCTGTCTTGAGGACCGCTACCTGAGATCAGTACTACGGCCTTTAGATTATTCCCTTCTTTAGGATATGTTATAGAGCCTGCTAATCGAATACTATCTTTATTGTAAAAGTATATGTCCTTGGAATTATAAGGAATTGGTTGCTCTATGATTTGACTTCTTTTTGCTTGAGGTTTTCTATAGAGTGTTAGTGAGTTAGCATATTCCTCTTTCTTCACTATGCCTTTAATCTCCTTTTTGTTTTTAATCGACTTTCCTTTAAAAAGGAGATCTATTCCTTTGTGACGAAACAAGACTTCTTTATTGTTCGAGAAGCTAATGGAGTCGAGTCTAAGTCTAAACTTGTTGTCATTAGGTATGTCAAGGTAGCCTGTGTAAGTATCTTCATCTTTTCTAATATCAAAGAGGTAATGGACTTCTTTATCCTTAATTGTAGTTTTAGAATACCACTTGCCCAGGATGTTTTGTGAGGGCTGAATATTCTGCTTTGCAGAACTACAAGAATATAGAGCTACGATCGATATGAGTAGTATGTATTTCATTCAGGAATCACTTTGCCCGTATCCATTCTACCAAATCCTTTTCATCAACTATAGCCCAGCTGTGAGGATGTCTATCTCCATTTGCTCTATAGCCTCTATTTGTCGTGGTTATATAGTCGACTTTATCTTCTCCATATAATTTGCTCAAGTCATTAGCCATTTGTTCTATGTAAAAGGCATTTAGGTTTTCATATTCTGTCTTTCGATTTTCTTTATGCCACACAGTGTCAGGTTCAGTATAAAGTCTGATGTTCAAACCACTCAGGTTGGATATGTTATTAGTGGATTGAGTTTTGGAAACGTAAGGAGACATATTATTGTAGTGAGTAAGTGCGGTATCTCCGACTCCAAAATCTGACTCAAGCGTTTGAACTATCCAATTTGCTTCTTGAATAGCGATTTCTGAAAAGTCTCTTTCGATCGTCTTTTGGGCATTTTCATATAGGGCTAATAGGTCGATGGGGGAGTCCACTATAAAGAATCCTTTAGGCTGGATGATTGATCGCGTCGAAATGAGATGATCCGTTAGAAGAAGAGAAACGTTTCCTCCACTTGAGAATCCGCCCAAGTAGGTATTGTTGGAGTTAATATTATTTTCACTTACCGCGGTACTGAGTATTTTTTCTAAATCACTTTTCTCTGTATCCGTTAGCCATAAGTGCATATTGAAGTTCATAAGTAGAACTGTGATGTTATGAGCAACGGCTTCGTCGATAATGTTGAATTCAGTACGAGTATTTTCTGCGTCGCAAGGATAGCAAGGGAAAAGGATGAGTAGGCCTTCTTGTTTCTTGGGTATGATTAGCTCATAGTCGTCGCTTATGATTTTGGTAGGTGCTGAAGTTGGGCTTTTGTCCTGTTTATTCCCACATGAGGAGGTGATAGTTATCAGAAGTATGAAGAGGAGTATTCTCATCCTATTGAGTTGGTTTTGTCTTCTGTGAATGTCTAATTTAGGTATTATTTGGCCGATGAAATGGTATCAGAGAATCCTTTTCTGCGCCCTCTGGGAAATAGAATTCGGATATGATATTGCAACCATCAAACGAATAAGTAATGGACGTTACCTATCTATGAGAATGTCGGTTTGCTGAAAATCCCAAAAATATTAGATTTATTTTCGATCCCAAGAAATTCATGATTGTTTAGAAATCTACATTTTTTTTGGAGGAATAGGATGTCAAAAGATGAATCGTTGATCGACTGATTTTGGATAGATTGGCGATTTCTTGTTGAAAGTATCCGCAAAACATTTCATTGTTTAAACAATCAGTGAGGTAAAGAAACTTATGTTAAAAATATTCAAGAAATGATTAGAAGATTTATATCTTAGTTTTTTCTAAACGTACCTATGCTTTGAGTTAATTGCTTATCCGGGAAGACATCTTTATTTAATTGCTGCATTCAGCCAAGGCAGTCTTTAGAAGAATATTGTTTTCACGGTGATTAGTTAATTCTAATCCAGGGCATAGGAGGCTAACTTTCGTTGGCCTCCTAATTGGCTGAGAGGCACATTCATCTACATAATTCTAAGTTTACAAACGCAGCTTCACCTTAAGGATCTACAAGTAGCCTGTTTCTACCTTACTAATGGTGCATTCAGGAACTTCTAACCTTACACACTATTTTAACTCAAGAGTTGCCCAAACCAGCTTATGATCGGAAAGGTGCTTTTCCATCTCAAGGATATTGCCCTCTGTGGCTTTGATTTTATCGGGATCGTACATGATGTGATCTATGACATTCCCGTTTCCATTGTCTTGAGGTTTTAAGGCATTGTACGTATTGAGTTTGGTGCAATCAATTCCTAACTCATTCCAACTCACAACTAAACCTATATCTGTAAACATTTTGTGATACTGGTTTACAGTTTGGGCATTAGTCGGTATGAAATTAAAATCACCAGTGACTATAGCCAGTTCCGTGCTTTGTCTTTCGTTCAGATAGTTAGCGAACGTCTGAATCTTATTGTTGGTTTCTTCATAGTGCGATTGACCTTTCGTTGCAAAAGGAAAGTGAACAGAATAAATTATAAACTCAGTATTGTTAACCTTCACTTTTGCACGGGTTGCAGAATGAAGAGTGTCAGCCATTAGAACCTCTTCATAATCATATAATGGTATGCGACTGACGATGGTCTTATATTTGTCCTTATGACCTGCTGTGGAATATTTGCCTAAGACTATATGATCCATGCCCATAGCTGAACCAACTTCTTTTGTCCAGTTCCCACCCGGTGCTTCTGAAAAACATACCACATCAAAATCATTACGTTTCAAGGCTTCACCTATTTCGATGGCTGATGCGTTTTTACTGAATTCTACATTGTAGGCAGCTACTTTAAGTTGGGCCTTCCCTTGATTCTTGGTTTCTTTTTGGGATGATTTGCTTTGGCAAGAGATAGTCAAGAGGGTTATGAGTACCAGTAAGAGCCTTGTCATATTTTTAATTTGAAATGCTCGGTCTTTCTAAGACTCCAATATGTCAGAAATTAGTTTCTTGTACTTTAAGATATCATTTTCTAATTTCTTTTTTAAGGCAAGCCACATTACGACTCCAACTCCTATGAGCATTACCCCAAGTGCAAACATGGGACCGCCACTACTCATTTTAGAGATGAACGCTAATAATATCAAGCCAAAGATGGCAATAGAAAGCACTGTCATCACCATAACGTATTGTTGAGTAAACGAAACCTCTACATTGGTCTCATTATCAGAATCGGTTTTAAATAGCTTTCCATTTACAATAATCCTATTGCGATGTAAAATTTGATCTGAATATTTGATCCGCTTACGGAGTTTGAATACAACTGAATCGCTTTTATCTTCTTTTAGATTGAAGGCAAACCCACTAGCCGATTCAAATGCTGCGTTTAATTTCTGGATAAGGTCTTGAGAACTAT
>CALHUZ010000164.1 GCA_938039305.1 uncultured Saprospiraceae bacterium | reverse complement strand
ACCAAGCACACGATTGTCTGGACCACTGGCGATGTACTTTGCATCACCGATAGAACTTTTAGAATATCCTAGATCAGTCATCAAAGAATCGATACTCACTACAAGTCCATATACTAAAACCATCAAGCTTCCTCGAATGTTAGATTTTGGTTTTATGCAAGTCGCACCTCGTCCAGAGGAGTACCAGCAAGGACCGCTTTCGGTAGCAGTGCAGATCGAAGGTAGAGTGAAACCATACTTTACTAATCGCTTATCATCGGATGACATCAGCTTGCTCAAAAAGCATCAACTCACTTATAGTTTGGACAGTCAGTACATTAAGCAGATTGTTATTTCTGATGCCGACTTTGCTACACCTTCACGAGATGCTCGCGGTTTCTTTCCGACAGGATATAATGCTTCAGAAAGACAGATGTATTATGCCAACACTCAGTTGATTGCACAACTACTTGAATCTGTGATTGATGGTGACGATTTGCTAAAGATTGCACAGAAGACTACAACACTTACCGTACTTGATGAACAAAAATTCAAGGTTACTGAGACTTTTTACTATTTGATTTTGTTAGTATTACCATTGGTGGTTCTTTTATTGAGCTACTTCATGTATCATTTAGTAAGACGAAGAAAATATGCAGCGTAAGCATTGGCTACTCATTACCATAGTTGGACTGACCTTTCTATCAGCCAATGTTGTTCATGATGCCGATGATGACTTCTGGGGTTTCTTTGGGCATAGACTCATCAATAAAACTGCTGTCTTTACACTTCCAGTAGAGTTAATTCCTCTTTATAAGAGCAACATAGATTTTGTTACAGAGCACGCCATTGATCCTGACAAAAGAAAGTTCGCTTCGCCACTTGAAGCCGTACGTCACTATATCGATTTAGATATCTGGGGAGCATATCCCTTTGACAATGTACCAAGAGATTTTACAGATGCGATGTTGACCTTTTCATCTGTTCATCTCATTGAGAAGAGAAGTCGTGACACTGTTCTTTCTTGGAAAAATGATGCCATCTGGGATAGACTTTTGTCTACCAGTAAGCGCGCGCAGTTAGAACAAGAAATCAAGAATAATACTTATGCGTTTTTAGATAGAGGCTTTTTAGCATTGCCCCAGACTTGGGTTCCTGATATTTATGAGCAGGACGAGCATGAGATGATATTAATAGAGCACTTTACAGAGTATGGCATTCTTCCATATCACTTGGAGACTTATCAACGACGTCTGACAGCTGCATTTAAGGATCGCAATTGGGCACTTGCTATTAGGCTAAGCACGGAGATAGGACATTACTTATCCGATGGCCATGTGCCCTTACACACGACTGAAAACTATAATGGACAGCTGACTGGCCAAGATGGGATCCATGCCTTCTGGGAAAGCAGAATACCAGAACTCTTTGCCACTGATAATTATGACTTTTTTGTCGGTCGAGCCAAATACATCGAAGACACCAAGACATACTTCTGGGACGTCATTCTTGATAGTCACTCTTATGTGGATGAAGTACTTTCTAAAGAATTAGAACTTAGAAACACATTCGCAAGTGATAAGCAATATTGCTATCAGCAAAGAGGAGCTGCCACATCAAGATTAGAATGCGAAGCATATGCAAAAGCCTATCAAGACGCTATGTCAGGTATGGTAGAGCGACAGATGCGCAAGTCGATACAAGCTGTGGGATCTTCTTGGTATACGGCTTGGGTCGATGCAGGTAGACCTGCATTGGATGATTCTGTTGTAAAAACGGACATGGATTCAACAGTACTCATGAAGGTAGATACACTGGCGATCCAAGGATAGACATAAAGATGACGGATGATCGCCCATATGAATACCAAAGTATATCTCGCCCTGTGGAGGGGTTATATAAAGACAAAGGCAGTAAGTTTTTAGCTTACCTACATCCTGTTAAGACCATAGCAGATATAGAACAGGTTATGTCTGATATCGCATCACTTCATCCCAAAGCAAGTCACTTATGCTATGCATACAGATTAGGCATTGAAGGTGATCCTTTTCGAATCAATGATGACGGAGAGCCATCTGGCAGTGCAGGCCGTCCTATATACAATGAGCTACTCAGTCGACAGGTCTCTGATGTCTTTTGTGGAGTGATCCGCTACTTCGGTGGGACAAAGCTCGGTGTTCCAGGTTTGATAAAAGCTTACAAGCAGGCTACCATTGATGCATTTGACGAAAGTCAAGTGATCACTATCACACTCACTGAGGATGTTCACGTCTATTATCAAATCGAAGACATGGGCAAGGTCTATGAGTTGCTTAAAAGTCAGGGCTATTCTGAAATCGAAAGTATCTTCGATCCAAAGCCCAAATGTGTCATCCAAGTCAAGCTCAATGAGCTATCGTCGATCAAAAGATCCATCCTTGCCAAGTACCATGGATATCAGTTCGAAGATATAGATGACGAGTTCGAATCTGAACGCATCACCGTTGAGGTGCCAGCACTCGATAAATAAATTAATCTTACTTATATTATTGTTTATCCTAATCTGTAGGAATGCTATATTTGTGTTTCCAATAATCTGAGCTGTGAAGACATTAGACTCTTTTGACAATTACCTATCTAAGTGCAAGGACATCTTCCTCAAGAAGAACACCGATTATGGCACATCATGGCGGGTACTACGCCCATCATCGATCACAGATCAGATCCTCATTAAGATATCGCGCCTTCGATCAATAGACGAAAAAGGCGAACAAAAGGTTAATGACCCCCTCGAAGGAGAATTTTATGGGCTTATCAACTATTCTATAATGGCATTGATACAACTAAGCCGTGGTAGTAATATAGAAGAAGATATGGAAGTCGATGATCTTAAAGCAGCTTATGCAGAGCAGATAGGGATCGCTCGTGAACTACTAAGTCAGAAGAATCATGACTATGGTGAGGTGTGGAGAATGATGCGACTTTCAAGCATCATAGACATCATACTTATGAAAGTGCATCGTATGAAGAGTATAGAAGAAAAAGGTGGTAAGACACTGATCTCTGAAGGGCTAGATGCTAACTACTTGGACATCATCAACTATTGTGTCTTTGGTCTTGTTAAACTTGAAGAAAATAAATAAGATATGACGCTCGGAACTGTCGTTTTATATGTGGCTATAGCAGCTATTATTTTGACTTTGGTCACTTATTATGGCTTCGGCAAAAAGGAGTCATTGTTGATGTCATATGTTCAGAACTACTGTGGGGCTTTTTTCATTTTCTCTGGATGGGTTAAAGCTGTTGATCCACTTGGACTCGCGTATAAAGTAGGAGATTACTTCAATCAATTCGAGTATGTGTTCGAGCCTACCTGGTTTAGTTTTATTACTCCTTTGTTTCCTATTCTCTCGAACTACGCAGTGGCATTTTCCGTATTCGTCATCACGTTTGAGATTGTGCTTGGTGTGATGTTGATCTTAGGGCATAAGCCTAAGTTCATCGCGTGGTCATTTTTCGGATTGGTGGTCTTTTTCACGGTATTGACTGGGTTCACTTACTTAACGGGCTTTGTACCAGGTGATGCAAACTTCTTTGAGTTTTCAAAGTGGGGCGCATTTGATGCAAATAATATGAAAGTGACTGATTGTGGTTGCTTTGGAGACTTCCTTGTTTTGGAGCCTAAGGTTTCATTTCAGAAGGATCTTGTCTTATTGATACCATCACTGTACTTCATATTCATGTACAAAAAGATGCATGTCATCCTGAACAAAACAACACGCAACATCATAGTTGGAATAGCAGCTGTAGGTCTCATCTTCTACAATCTAAGTAACTACTTGTGGGATATACCATCTAATGACTTCAGACCATTCAAAAAAGGAACAGATATAGCAGCACAAAAGAAGCTGGAAGAGGATGCTGTTGCAAATGTTCAGATCACAGATGCCGTACTAACGAACCTATCATCAGGTGAAATAAAAAAGCTGCCATACAATGAGTACCTCTCTGTCTTTAAAGAATATCCGAAAGAAGAATGGGAAGTCGACTATCTTCAGACAGAACCGACAGTAGCTCATTCAAAGATTAGTGAATTTGAGGTATCAGATATAGAAGGGTATTCTATCAATGACCAAATCCTCGAGACCGAAGGGCCTGTACTATTCATAGTGGCTCATAAGCTCTATGGAGATGCAAGCCCAAGTACTCGCATCGTCAGAGATACAGCTTATAGAGTAGATACAATCTTTCAGAGGGATGGAAGCACGATCCTACAAAAGTCCATTGCTACAGTAGATGAAAGAACTGAAGACTATATAGACTATAGATGGCAGGGCTTCTATACAGAGAGATATCAGAATGTTGTGCTGCCTTTCATTAAGGAAGCTCAAAGCGCGGGTATACCAATTGTGATGGCTGCTGGTGCTGATTTTGAGAAAATAAACGATTTTAAAAAGGACTTAGGATTAGATTTTCCAATAGGAGAAGCTGATGATTTGTTACTTAAGACTATAGTGCGATCTAATCCTGGTGTAGTGTTGCTAGACAAGGGTAAACTCGTAGACAAATGGCACTTCAAAAAATTACCTTCATTTCAGGTGGTTAAAGAAAATCATTTGTAGTAGAAGTCTTAGATTATTATACCTTTGTCATATAAGAGAATTTGAAATATATAGATGCTAAGTAGAAGAAGCGTACGCATTAAAGCAATGCAGTTGCTCTTCTCCGTGAATAGGGATGAACAATTGGATATCACGGAGGCGAAGAAAAGGTATTGGTCTTCAATAGAGGACACCTTTAGACTATATGTGCTTAATCTTAATGTACTAACCAAGGTTGCTAGTTCAGCTCAGGCTGATCTAGAGAAAAGGAAGTCAAAGAGGCTTCCATCAGAGTTTGATAAACTGTTCAGTGATAAGCTTTACAACAATTCTCTGATTAAGAATCTCGAGCAAAATTCTCTCCTCAATAAGAAGATCAAGTCACTCGGCTTTGACAAAAGCTTGAACGAAGACTATTGTTCCAAGATTTATCAGGAATACTCTAAGACAGAACAATACCTCGCTTACATAGAGAAGTCATGTGATAATCCTGATCACTTAGAAACACTACTGGATCTATATCGATTCTGCAGACAAAATGAACTCTTCAATGATATCATGGAAGAGCACTATGGTACTTGGCAAGATGACAAGAGTGTAGTGATAGGTTCTGTAAAAAAGACTCTAAAGAAGCTTCCCGTTGAAAACGATGAGTTCATCAATGAATTTAGTCCAGCAGATGAGACCGTTAATGAGTTTGGATTTCAGCTCATGGAGAATACGCTTAAAGGTGATGCAGAACTTCTTAAGACTATCGAACCAACGCTTAAGAATTGGGATAGTGAGCGTCTTGCGATCATAGATATGATCCTCTTAAAGATGGCTACTTGTGAATTCATCAACTTTGAAAGCATACCCACAAAGGTAACTATCAATGAATATGTTGATATAGCAAAGAACTACAGCACTGCAAAAAGCAAAGACTTCATCAACGGAGTATTAGACCGTATCATGAAGGATTCTTTAGAAAGTGGACTTATCAAAAAGACAGGAAGGGGATTAGATGAGTGATATATCTTCGACTTCACAGCCAGACATCGTACATATACTGGACTTTGGGTCGCAGTATACACAGTTGATCGCCCGCAGGGTTAGAGAGCTCAATATTTACTGTGAGATACGACCTTACAATACAGACTTAGCGCATCTATCAAATGCCAAAGGAATCATCCTTTCAGGTAGTCCTTGCTCCGTAAATGGTGACCAAAGACTTGACGTAGATCTTAAAAGGCTGAGCGACATAGCGCCTATACTTGGGGTTTGTTACGGTGCTCAGTATATAGCAGATGTATACGGAGGTAACGTGTCTAAGGCGGACAAACGTGAATATGGAAAGGCTACGGTAGTTGTAGAGCAGGATAGTCCGTTGTTCAAAGACATACCGACAGAAAGCCAAGTATGGATGTCTCATGCTGATACCATTTTAGATTTAGGACCTGACTTCAATTTGATAGGAAAGACCTCAAGTATACCGGTCGCCGCATATAGCTATCTAAAAGAGAAGCATCCTATGTATGGGATTCAGTTTCATCCAGAAGTTACTCATTCTATACAGGGTGCCAATGTGATGAAGAATTTCCTAGTAGACATTTGTGGCATCACTCCTGACTGGACTTCTGAATCATATGTTGAACAAGCTGTCGAAGAAATAAAAAGAAAAGTAGGTACTGATAAAGTACTACTTGGTATATCAGGTGGTGTAGATTCTACAGTAGCAGCTATGTTGATTCATAGAGCGATAGGGGATCAACTCACTTCATTCTTTATAGACAATGGGCTTTTACGCAAGGGTGAGTTCGAAGAAGTATTAACGAAGTATAATGAACTTGGGCTTAACGTCACAGGTATAGACGCAAGCGAAGAGTTTCTGACAGGGCTTGATGGCGTATCAGATCCTGAGAAAAAGAGAAAGGTGATCGGAAAGACATTCATAGATGTTTTCCTCAGAGAAGCTGAAAAGCTTAAAGATGTGAAGTGGTTAGCCCAAGGTACCATCTATCCAGACGTCATAGAATCTGTAAGTGTTAACGGTCCGTCGGCAACTATAAAATCTCATCATAATGTAGGTGGGCTTCCTGATTATCTCAATCTCGAGTTGTTGGAACCGCTACGTATGTTATTCAAAGATGAAGTTCGTAAAGTAGGCCATGCAGTTGGGCTTCCTGATATATTTGTCAATAGACATCCATTTCCAGGACCTGGGCTTGCCATCAGAGTTCTCGGGGAAATCAGCAAAGAAAAAGTACACTTATGCCAAGAGGCCGATGCCATATACATTGATCTATTGAAGAGTAGTGGATGGTATGATAAAGTGTGGCAGGCAGGTGCAATCCTATTACCTGTGAAGAGTGTAGGTGTGATGGGAGATGAGAGAACTTATGAGTATACTTGTGCTTTAAGAGCGGTTAACTCTAATGATGGAATGACAGCTGAATGGAGTCCACTGCCTTATGATCTCTTAGCTAAAATCTCCAATGAGATAATTAACTCTGTCAAAGGAATAAATAGAGTAGTATATGATATCAGTACAAAACCTCCAGCGACTATCGAATGGGAGTAGATGGTGCTTGTCATCACTGATATTGCTATTATTACTATCAGGGTGCTCAACTTCTACAACATCTTCTGCTCGTACAGAAGTCATAAAACCAGATAAGGTTAAGCCTAAAGTCGGGGTTACACCCAAAGTATCTGTAGATACAATCTCATGGACATTTGAATCTGAAGAAGCATATCCACCTATCATGGGAGATGGTAAGGTTGCTTCTTATTTATTAGAGCGGGTCGATAAAGAAAGATATAAAATAGCCTTGCTTTTGCCTATGAGTATAAAGCAGGATATCCCAACTCTTGACGCCACTAATCGGAGATTCGCAGACTTTTATGCTGGGATTAAAATGTCAGCACAAGAAGACTTTGGCCTCAAGGCTGATATACAAGTGTTCTATACCGATAGAGATGAAGTTAAGCTTGATCAAATATTAGAGCAACTTTCTTATGACACACCTGATCTCATAATCGCATCTTATAAGAGCGAACTGATCGCTAAAACTGCACTCTTTGCAAAAGAAAGGAGAATACCGTTAATAAGCCCATGGAGAAGTAGTCCTAAGATCACCGAAGACAATGTCTTTTACCTTCAGATGCGACCAAGTATAGAGCATTATTATAGCAGAATATTGAATCATGTTGATTACAACTATAGCAAAGAAGAAGTAAGAATCATCCAAAGGGAAGATGGTAGTGATATCTCAAAGACTCGGCTTATACACAAGCTACAGGAAGAGTCATCAGAAGTGCCGCTATTCACTCCCTATGAGACATATGATGTAGAACTGGATTCTTTGATGGATTCTGAAGCCAATGTTTTTGATACGACTTTGGTACAAGGTGTTAAGGCTTTTATATTACCGCATTATTTATCTAGAGATGAAAGTTTCATATACTCATGCTTGCGTAAAATGTATGGTGAGAAAAATGGCCGTGACTTTCATGTATATACGATGCCAGTCGCATTAAAGTCCGATCGAGTAGATATCAACATACTTAAGAACCTCAATATCAGAACAGCAGAATTCAGATATCCAGATCTCCTCGATGAAGATGTACAGAGATTTAGGAAAGCCTTTTTTGATTCACACGGATGGCTTCCTACTGAAGATGCTTACTACGGATATGACTTGATGTCTTTC
>CALHUZ010000163.1 GCA_938039305.1 uncultured Saprospiraceae bacterium | reverse complement strand
AACTATAACCGAGGCGGGATAGCTAATGATGCTCTGAGAGCTGAGTGTCAAGATGGATCACGTACTAACAACGCACTTTTCTTTCCAGACGTGGATGGTAGCACTCCGAGGATGGAGATGTTCGAGTGGTCAAGATCAGTCGGAGGGGCAAACTTAGAAATCACAACACCCACATCAGTCGCAGGCTCTTACGAAGCAATCAAAGCAGCCTTTGGAGCTGACGTTGCAAATCTATCTGGAGTTATTGTTTTAGCGGACCCCGTAGATGGCTGTGATCCATTAATCAATGATTCATCCTTATCAGGAAATATCGCTCTTATCGATAGAGGAGGTTGTAATTTTGATGACAAAGTAAAAGAAGCACAGATAGCTGGGGCTATAGCAGTGATCATCTGCAATAATATCCCTGATCAAGATCCATTTACCATGGGTGGAAATGATCCTTCGATCACTATTCCTGCAGTCATGATCTCTTACAACGATTGTCAGACTCTTAGAGTTGAAGTTGACAATGGACTTAGTGCAAACCTTTCTTTTACAGCAAATACCGATTCAGATCTTGATAATGGTATCATCGCGCACGAATATGCCCATGGTATCAGCATCAGACTAACGGGAGGTGCCAACAATATCAGTTGCCTCGACAATCGCGAGCAAATGGGGGAAGGTTGGAGCGACTTTTTTGGATTGATGCTACAACTCAAAGCAGGTGATGTAGGTTCAAGTCTGGCTACTATGGGTACTTATGTTCTTGGGGAAACACCTGCAGGAGCAGGCATAAGACCCTATCCTTATACAACCGATATGAGTATCAATCCATTCACTTATGGTAGTGTGAATAATGGTCTATCTACTCATAGTATTGGGGCGATCTGGTGTACGATGCTTTGGGACATGACTTGGGTTTTAATAGACAAACATGGTTTCGAGGCAGATATTTACAAAAGTACAGGTGGAAATGGTATTGCTCTAAAACTCGTTATGGAAGGATTGAAATTACAACCTTGCTCACCAGGTTTTGTAGATGGTAGAGATGCTATTTTATTGGCCGATCGTATAATGTTTGCTGGTCAAAATCAATGCGAGATATGGCAAGCCTTTGCACAAAGAGGTTTGGGTTATAGCGCAAATCAAGGATCTCCCTCCAGTACATCAGATGGTATCGAAGCCTTCGATCTTCCTCCTTTATGTCCTCTGTCACCTTGCGATGGCGACATTCTCTCCTATACTGATATGACTATTCCTGATGGTACCGATGAGCAGGCTCTACTCAGCATTGATATAGCGAATAGCAATGTCGCTTCGGGTGACATAGTTAAGATGACTGCCCTTCAATCAGTCGAAGTTACGTCACTTGAAGTCAGCACTTCTGCACAACTCGAGATCGACATGTTGCCGTGCGATAGTGCAAGCAATAATTTTTCTCGATCTCAAATCAAGAAGTAGCAGACTTTTTAGAGTTTTAGAGATGACAATGAGATACAAAGCATTGCCATGCAAATAGTCACTAAGAAGATGAAGTAAAACACTTATAACCTTCAGACGTTATATATCTTTGGATCTTTCTAATCACACTCTTTGAAGCACTTACGATACCTCAATTCTTTTCTATACAAATACAAGTGGAGGCTTTCGCTTGGGGTTATCTTCGTAGTGGGTCAGAACTTTTTTAGAGTACTTGTACCCCCACAATTTAGAAAGGCACTTGATTTAGCCGCTGTTTGTCTATCAGAATACAGAGCTGAAACAGACATAGAGGAAAAGGCAATTTTACTTAGATACATCAGCTTGACATTATGGGAGTATGCCTGGATGGTATTGCTCTTTGCAGCACTCATGGGAATATTCATGTTTCTAATGAGAAAGACGATCATCGTAGTGTCAAGATTGATTGAGTATGACCTGAGGAAGCAGATCTTCAATCATTATGAAGAGTTAGACAATGCATTTTACAACAGAACTTCCACAGGTGACCTCATGTCAAGGATCACAGAGGATGTTTCTAAGGTACGTATGTATCTGGGCCCTGGTCTACTCTACTGTATCAATCTCGTAACACTCTTTATCTTAGCCATCACAAGTATGTACAGGGTGAATCCTACGCTTACTTTCTATGCGCTTGTACCACTTCCTATACTTTCGATTTCTATTTATTATGTCAGCAGTATTATCAATAAGCGTAGTACTGTTATTCAGACACAGTTAGCGAAGCTTAACACTGTTGCTCAAGAGGTATATTCTGGCATCAGAGTAATCAAGTCTTATACAAAAGAAGATAACTTTCGAAAGTCATTTTCACATGAAACAGATACCTATTTAGAAAGCTCCATGTCGTTAGCGCGGGTCAATGCATTCTTTCATCCATTGATGTTACTGCTGGTTTCTTTTAGTGTTTTACTCGTCGTCATAGTAGGAGGGCAAGAAGTGGCTAAAGGAAATATCACTCATGGAAACATTGCAGAGTTCATCATCTATGTCAATATGTTGACATGGCCTTTTACTGCTATTGGATGGATTGTATCCATTGTTCAACAAGCAGAAGCTTCTCAAGCGCGGATCATGGAGTTCATGAGTACCAGCCCTACTGTTGTTTCAAGCACAGAAGCAGATTTAAATATTGAAGGCAAGGTAAGATTCGAAGACGTCCACCTCACTTATACAGATAGTGGTACCAAGGCACTCAATGGTGTTTCATTTGAACTTGAAAAAGGAGAAATTTTGGGCATTATCGGTCGTACCGCTTCCGGTAAGTCAACTGTGGCATCTCTGCTACTTCGAATGTTGGATCCACAAGAAGGGGTTATCTATATCGATGACAAAGACATTAAAAATCTAAATCTTGCACAGCTGAGAAAGCGAGTGGGCTATGTCCCTCAAGACGCTTTCCTCTTCTCCGATAGTATTGCAAATAATGTGGCATTTGGCGAAGAGGTTCTTGATATGGATAAAGTCGAATTTATCACAAAGAAAGCTGCTGTCTACGAAGACATCATCAATCTGCCAGAAGGATTTGAAACTGTCGTAGGTGAACGCGGGGTTACACTTTCCGGTGGCCAAAAACAAAGAATCGCTTTAGCAAGAGCGTTAATAAAAGAACCTGATATCATCATTCTCGATGACTGTCTATCCGCTGTTGATACCACAACAGAGCAAACGATACTTGGATATCTCGATGAGGCGCTGAGCGATAAGACCAGTATCATCATAACGCATAGGATATATAAGCATTTAGAGTTTGACAAGGTGATTGTATTAGATGAAGGAAAAGTGATAGAAGCTGGTACTCCACAAGAGCTCATAGATCAGAAAGGATACTATTTCGATATCCTGACCAAGCAGTCCTTAGATGAAGAAAGTGTGCTCAGCTAAGAGCTAAATTCATTTTATTCCCTTAGTTCACTTTCTATGCTTTCTCCCCGAAAACAGCTGGGGTAGACCTAAGTTATATAATATCTTGCAGACTCAGATATATGTTAGCGCGCAACGATTAAAGTTTCGATCAAACCCACTAATTCTATGATATGTCTTGAAAGTTGTTATTTTTACTATAATTAAAAGAGCTTTAAAGTGGAAAAAGAGTTTGATAAGGGGCAAGAAAGTGTCTACTCTAACAAAGTAAGAGCTGGCCGAAGAAGGACTTACTTTTTTGATGTCAGACAAACTAAGGGTGAGGATTACTATGTAACACTCACCGAAAGCACTAAAAAATTCAACGGGGACGGCTATACTCGTCATAAGATTTTCCTTTACAAGGAAGACTTCAATCGCTTCATGGAGGGGTTGAATGATGCTGTATCTCATGTGAAAAATGAGCTCATGCCAGATTACGACTATGAGCAATTTGACCGCCGTCAAGAAGAATGGGAAAAGCAAAAAGAACTAGAAAAGGCTGAACAACAAGCAAATCCTCAATCGACTGCTACAGAAGAAGCTTCAGAAAGTACGAGTGACAGTTCTACGGACAGTTCAGAAAGTATTTCAGACGTCATTGAGAGTGACGAGGACATGACTTGGTAGTTCTAAAGTCTACCCAAAGCTTACAATTCACTTAGATTATATTTTATATCTCAAATATCACCAAGACAAGTGGCTGATATGCGTATACCAGCAATAGCAAGATAACTGATGTTATCTAAGCTTCGTTTATAGCAAGATGACTCGAGAATATTGATGCTAAAATGAAAAGCTATAATTGTACAGAACCCTGACAGCTTCGCCTTTAGTCTTTCCAGCTGTCCAAGTTGGCATCCTCTTTATAATCGACTGTATAGCATTCCCACAACCTGGACAAGCATCCCTTCTGATGATAAAGTCAGTAAGACAGCCATTGGGTTCAACTATAAATCTAAGATGAACACTTCCAGTGATATCCTCTGCAGCTAACATCGTCTCATAAATGGGATCGGCTAATATGGCAGCATCTATAGTCTCCTTTACACAAGTTGTCCGATCACTATACTCCCCAAGTTCTTCGCATCCTGAAGGAGCAGGCATCATCTCAACAATCTTATAAATCTCACCTTCAAAAGCTCCATCACAATCGATGTCTTGTGCTATTAAAAACTGAGCTGTGAAAATGATCGTAGTCGTAATGGCAAGGTGCCTTAAGAAATTCATATGAGTATGTTTTGTCGTTACGAGATCAGCAATGACCTGTTACTAACGAAGACATATTATGAATTCTTACATGTGAAATGTTAATTGTTAAAGCATTGTAACGTAGATCAGATCACTACTTCATCTCAGACACCTCCATCATAGCGTCTTCGACATGATGAACTAACTCCGTGTAGTGAGGTAGTCGCTTCGTCTCTTTGGATCGGATCAAAGGAAGATCAATATCGATGTGCTTTACGAACTTAGAAGGGCTTGATTTCAATATATAGATGTCATCAGCCAGATACACTGCTTCAGCGATGTCATGTGTCACAAAGATGATGGTCGAGTGAAACTTGCGCCAAATACCACTTAACAAATCCTGCATATTAAGCCTTGTACGGATATCTAATGCTCCAAAAGGTTCATCCATCAAAAGAACACGTGGATTAGCTATGACGCTTCTCGCTATGGCTATACGCTGTAGTTGGCCTCCTGATAGATTAGGATACTGGGCGAACTTGTTCTCATGGCCTTTGAGGCCAACTAATTCTATGATTTCTCTTGCTTGATCTTCTCGTTCTGCGAGCGGTACTCCTTTATATCTTAACGCCAAGGAAACATTCTCAAGTACTGTCATCCATGGCAGCGAAGAATACTGCTGAAAGACCATACTTACTCTATCACTTTCTCCTACCGTCTTGTCATTGATCAATACTTTTCCTTCTGTTGGATCTTGTAATCCAGCTATGTATCTGAGCAAAGTTGACTTTCCAGAACCTGACATACCAAGTATGACTACGAACTGACCTTGATCTGGCTTGTCTTCTACAAGAAAATCAAGATCTTTCATGATCCAATTAGCACCGCCATCATATGACTGACCGACGCCGCTTAGTTCGATGATATTAGGAAGTGCCGTATCTGTAAATATCTTACTCATACTCGCTCCTTTGCATTGAAGATTAGAAACTCACCATAAAGAGCAAAGAGTAAAGCTGATAAAGCTATAACTGCAATACCAATTAAAAGCACGGTTGAAGACAAACCAAAAAAACCGCTAGCTAATACAGCTATCGTCAGAGTACCCAACATCGCTAAGACACCAAATCTTGATTCCTTCAATCCTTTAAAGAATGACTTATAGTGCTTATGTGGAAACAAACGCTTGCTGATATATACAAAGATCATGTCTTGCAATAATCCGATCAGGATGATTACAATTAGAATCGCAAATACCTTCGGAATCTGTCCTTGCCTTGCTTTTATATAGATGAGGGATCCGATACCTCCTGTCTTATTCAGCAATTCGGCGATGATGATATACGTCCATGATATGGCCGTAAGCACCCGGATATCATCCATCAACTGTGTCATCACAGAAGGGATATATACTGTTCTAATCGTATGCCAATTAGATGCACCCAAGGTAAATACCGTCTTGAGATACACATCACTCACTTCATAAACTCTTTGCACCACTACTGGCAGCAGGTAAACTATAATACCAAAGGCCAGAAAGGCTACCTTCATCTTATCTTCTAGCCCAAACCAAATTACAAATAAACCAGTCAAGGCGGTCAAGGGCAGATACCTCATGGCATCTACTTGTCGACTGAATAATCCTCTAAACAATGGGAATAGTGCAATTATAAAACCCAATGGTATGGCGATCAAAACTGCCCATATATATCCTTGGACATTGCGCCATATAGACTTTAGTGCATTGGGTATCAACTGGTCTTGACTGAACAATGAAGAGAACGACTTCACAACACTCAGCGGTGTCGGAAGTAGAGGATATACTTTTTCAAATTCTGTTGCATTTGCAAAAGCGATCGAATCAGCTCTTGCTATAGAATCAAGCATCGCACGATCTACATCTTCGCCTATAGAACTAGGAAGCGTAGTATCAAAATCTTTCAGTATGGGTCGTTGCTGAGAAAAAGCTTCAGCTAAGCCCCACCAAACTAAAATGAATAGCAAAATACCTATGATACCAAGTCCTACGTCTTGTTGCTTTGTAAGTGGCCCACGAAGTTTGAATAATGACATCTATGTTATTGATCCCCGATGAGCTCAAAATCAGTTCTTCTATTCTGGCCCCGACCTCTTTCTGTATCATTGCTGGCTACTGGCTTATCAGGTCCATTTCCGACAACTATAAATCTATTGCGCGGCATGTTGTACTCGCTGATCAGATATTCTACAACTGACTGAGCTCTTCTTTTACTCAGAGCTACATTGCCTGCATAGCTTCCTGTGTTATCTGTATTTCCTTCGACACGTATTCTTGCATTTCCAAATGCTTTGGCAATACCTACGAATTCTTTGTCAATGATGTATTTAGAGTTTTCATCCAGCTGATATTCTGCAGTTCTGAAACTGATACTAACCGCCTTAGTAGCAATAGCTTCTTTAGTTTCATCACCTTTAGTAGCACGAGTAAATTCTTTAGCACCCTCTCCAACATGCATTGCACCAGTTAGGCTCGATCCATTTACGAAAGTAGGATAAGATATCTGTCTCCAATTAGGAACTCTTCCTTCGATATAACCAAGGTCTGTATATTTTAATGACATCTCACTATACAGATCATTTCCAGTTACTCCTTTGTAACCATTAGCAAGACCGAAGAAATTCAAGTTATCACCGTGCGTAGTTAATCTAACATTGCCGATCATCTCACCTGCCTCTGCATCTGTAAGCGCTGTCCCTCTTTCTGTGAATTCTCTTGCTAATATCGAAGCTGCTTTCTTACGTGAAGCAGCATTAGAGTTAATCTCCGCTGCACCTTTCATCCATCCTTCGTACACCTTAGCGATCTTATCTCTATTCTTCTCGAGGTATTGGCGCTTAGCCATGAACACATCAGCGATGATATACGCCGCTGATCTTGTACTTTCTAAAACTCTTGAACCTGGCACAGCCTTAAGTGCAAGGATATCATCTGGACTCCAGACCACTGCTGCATCTACTCTCTGACTCTTAAATACCTCAGCCGCATCGATAGCTGTGGCTTGAGGTACTATCTCAACATCGCTACTACTCAATCCACCTGCTTCAAGCAACCATATCAAGAATGAATGCGATGGTGTTAATTCTGCAACTGCTATCTTCTTTCCTTTCAAATCAGCAACTGACGTGATCCCACGACGTGCTACAATAGCATCACCTCCTCTTGACCAGTCAGCCTGCCATACGATGACAGGATCAAAATCACTTAATCCATTGACCTCTGTAGGAAATGCATCTATAGTTTGCCAAAGTAGATTGACCTCATCAGCTCTAAAAGCATTTCGTGAAGCTTCAAAATCATCGAGTACTTTGAATTCCACTTTGATACCGTAGTCTTTATAAAAACGAGAAGCAGTCGATGCTTCAAATCCTTCATTGAAGTATTGGCCACCTGCATATCCGCCCCATGTTACTACACCGATCTTGACAACATCATCATCGTCTCCACCTCGATTAAATACAGAACCACTTGAAGAATCATCATTTCCAGATGTCGCACTGACGGTTTCGCTTTGTTCCTTGAGTTGCTCACCACATGAAGTCATGTTAAGCAAATAATATCCCCCTGCCACAAGAGCACCCACGATAAGGATGGTCAAAAGCAATTTAGAAAACATTGTAAGTTGTGTCTTAGCCATATATTCTTTTATCTATATCTATCTGTAGTAAAAAGGAAGAAGCCCCCTTTAAGGTTCCCAATTAATCGAATAAGTTATCGTATTGATTGACGCGTTCTGAAACACGCTCTTTGCTCACCATCTGTTCATTAAGATCCAGCCCTTCTGTAGATTCTCCATCGCCTAAAAGCAGTTCATCTTTCTCGTCTAAAAGTAATAGTGAGTTTTCCTTTTCCCACTGCTCTAACATCTTTAGACCTTCATCTTCAAATATGCCATTACGTAGATCTATAGAATTCATAAATCCTTCAGACATCTCCATAAAGCGCTCCATCTCTCCCACCTTGTTGCTCACATCGTCCGTGACTGCTTCGAGAGCCATCTCAAACATAGCGCGCTTATCACCATCACCTTTGATGACACTCATCGCGCTTGCCATGGCGCTGTGACTGGCCTTCATCGCCTTCAGCTCTTGTTCTTTAATTTCGACTTGATCAGCAACATCTTCTTTAAGGATGGATGAATTATCATACATCTTCTTGAGCACCCGGTACAAGATCTCCATCTTGTTATACAGTTGCTCATACTTCATATTAGACTCTTTGAGTCTTCCTGCTTTACGAGATTTAATGATGACTTGAGGGCGGTTCTCTTCTTTTTTAGCCTGATTCGCTTCGTTAAGATTAGCGTTGATAGTTTTTTCATTATCAAGCATGAGTTCTTTGAGCTTATGCATCTGACCACGCAGTTTTAAGATCTGCTTGTTCATCCTCTTGAGATTCGAACTCATCTCGTCTACATAATTCTTTAGGATAGCTATTGGATTAATCTCGATAAAGAGTCCCGTGATCCATCTCATCATACTCTTATACATATAAGAGATTAATGTTCTGGCTTTAGAATCCAAAGCCATATAGATGATGATACCTAATACGCCAATCAGACCTGCTAATCCAAGTGCAGAAGCTGTCATTGCGATAATGGCTGGAAGAAGATTGAATAGCACAAAACCTGCACCACCGACGATACCGATCAAAAATAGTGCACCTGTAACTCCTTCAGGCTTACTCCAAAATGACTTAGGCTTGTACTCCGCCTCCATACTTACTAGTTATACTTGACGCAAATTAAGCATATATCACCAATTGCCCTAAAATCAATATTAACAACTGACGAGCCGCTTCTCACCGTTTGCTAATCTTATTTGATATAGTTGGTGATTTTGTCGAGATCATCTTTAATCTGTTGCAATACCATGTGATACGCACCATAGAATCCTTCTTTAGTCACCTCCACTTTAGCCATAGCTTTTGTGATTTGAGATTCGATGCCTTCGAGTTGCTTTTTCTCCTTCACAATATCAGCTTGAAGCTTTTTGATCTGAGCTTCCTTATCCTTTATAGATTGAGTAAGCATCTTACCATTTGTTTCGCGCTGGTTAATTTGCTTAGCCCTTTGTGCATTGAAGGCTTCTGCAAATTTTTTCTCTTCTACATCAAGCACACTTACATAATGCTTTGCGCTACTGAAGAGTTTTGACTTCGTTAGCCCCATAGCGCCTGCCATCGCAAAGGCATTCTGATACCTTTTGGACTCATCGGCTTCTACCTTCTTTAGAGATTGCACAGATTGCTTGAACTCTATGTAGTCAAAGCCTTCTACGTTATTGTCTTCGATCGCTTTGAAGAGTAGATTGGCAAATTTACTATCCACCTTCACCTTTGCATTAGGTGTGGCTTTGTCTATCCGTGCCTTTGGAGCTTTAGCTGATACTGGTGGAGCTTTGTCATCAGTATTAGCTTGCGCACTGGACTTTTCACTTGGCTTCACTCCTGTCTCAGCCTCAATCAATGTATCATCTTCTACGACGAATATGTTCTTTAGTTTCTTCAACATGCTCATAGCCTACAAATTATGGTCTTCTGGTGATAAAGTACCTCTTCTTTTATATCAAGGTTGTCACTTTCTCTACGATGGTACAAAAATATACAAT
>CALHUZ010000162.1 GCA_938039305.1 uncultured Saprospiraceae bacterium | reverse complement strand
CCTCCAAATGATATGCCCCTTGCAAGCAGCGTAACATTTACATCAGTGCCATTAAGCTTCTTGGTGATATAATATATAGTTGTATCTCCTTCTATAGTCGGACTCACAGCCATAATCACCTCACTAATATCCTCAGATTGTGCCCTTTCTATTAGCTTGTCAATAGTCAAGTCCTCAGGCGCCACCCCATCCAATGGAGAAATCACTCCGCCTAATACATGATATAGTCCTTTGTACTGTCCCGTCTCCTCTATAGCCATCACATCTCTTACCGACTCGACGACACAGATCTGCTCAGCTTTCTTGGTGCGGTTCAGGCATATGCTACATTCTGTCTGATCAGACAGGTTAAAGCATGTGGTACAAAACTTAATATCATCGACCATCTTCTGCAAGGGCCTTATGAGATCATTGAGTACTGACTCTTTATCATGACGGATCAGGTGAAGCGCCAGTCTCAAAGCCGACTTTTTCCCGATACCGGGCAATTGGCTCAAAGCTTCAACTGAGTCTTCCAAAAGTCGCGAAGAATAAGACATATGCTTTCCTATTGAATGGCTAAAAGTAGAAGAAATTATGCTGAAGCATGACTCATCGAGTAGAAGATAATATCACTCTCTATGAGCTTCGAAATCTAAAAATGACTTTGTCAATTGATTACATATTATAAAAATTAATCATATAATAAAACTGAGTTGGCTTCAAATGCCTACCAAGTAAAACATTTGCTGTAATTTTACCTTCTTAAACATATAGATCTAAAGATACATCATGGCAGAAGTAATAAGAATGCCCCGGCTTAGTGATACGATGGAAGAAGGCAACATCATAGGTTGGCTTAAGAAAGTAGGAGAAAAGGTATCACCTGGTGATATTCTTGCAGAAGTGGAGACAGATAAGGCTACGATGGATCTTGAAAGCTTCCATGAAGGATACTTACTGTACATCGGTAAAGACGAAGGAACAGTGCCTGTAGATGGCATCATAGCTGTCATAGGTGAGAAGGGCGAAGACTTTGAGGCATTGATTAAGGAAGATACTGCAACTGCTCCAGGGGCAGCTAAAGAAGCTGAAGCTGCGACTGAAGAAGTAGCACCTGCACCAGCTGCGGCTACTGCAAGTGCACCAAGTACCAGTGGAGCATCGAGTTCAGATGGAAGAGGGAACTCAGATGGAAGAGTAAAGGCTTCACCACTCGCAAAATCTATAGCTAAAGAGAATAACCTCGACATAAGTGCTATCACTGGAAGTGGCGAAGGCGGAAGAATCATAAAGAAAGATGTTGAATCAGCTATCCAATCAGGAGGAGCATCTGCCTCTAAGGGAGCGGCACCTGCTGTTAACTACGGAGCTTTTGGTGCAGTGGCATCTACAGAAATACCACTTACGCAGATGCGTAAGACAATTGCTAAGAGATTAGGCGAGAGCAAGTTTACAGCTCCTCACTTCTATCTTACAATAGACATCAATATGGATCGAGCTGTCGAAGCTCGTAAAGTCATCAATGCAAAAGGAGAGCATAGAATATCTTTTAACGATATAGTCGTGAAAGCTTCTGCGCTCGCTCTTAGAAAGCATCCGATGGTCAATGCAAGTTGGATGGGAGATAAGATCGTAGTCAATGGTCACATAGACATCGGAGTAGCGGTAGCTGTAGATGAAGGCTTGTTAGTACCTGTGGTCAGACATACAGATATGAAGCCTCTACACGTCATCAACGCAGAGGTGAAGGAAATGGCTGGACGTGCGAGAGAGAAGAGATTGAAGCCGGATGAGATGCAAGGAAACACATTCACGATATCTAACCTTGGAATGTTTGGTATAGATGAATTCACTGCTATCATTAATCCTCCTGCATCATGTATTCTTGCAGTAGGTGGTATCGCTAAAAAAGCTATCGTCGTAGATGGTCAAATCCAAGTAGGTAGCATGATGAAGGTCACTTTGTCTTGCGATCATCGAGTAGTCGATGGAGCTACTGGTGCGGCTTATCTACAGACGCTACAAGCGTATCTTGAGAATCCATTGAACATGCTTGTTTGATTTAAGCGGCAACGTTTTATGGGTTTTATAGGTTTAATGAGTTTTATGAGTTACGACTCTTAGATGAGTTGAACACAATATTCAATTCTATAATATCCATGCGCAGAATTTGTCTCACATCACTTTTTGCCTGCTTATATACATCTTGAATCCAAGAGTTGATTGAGTGACGCGAAAAGTATCTTAAGACAACATTATAGCAATCAGATTTGTGTGGCCGTCTTAAACCTATTAAACTAATTAAACCCTTAAACATATCAGGCCTTAATTCTGATCAAGACATCCGTCGAGGTACACTTCTAATTCAGCTCCCACATGGATCTCAAAACCTTCATTGAGGATAGTGCTATTTTTAGAATCTAAGATTAAGCCTGAACTTTGGTTTACTGTATTCTGAGCATTGATTACCCTGTCGGAAATATACTTCATGTAATCTCCATTGGTTATATTATTCATGGGTGAGATCAAGTTAAACAGACTATCGCATTCTTCAAATACGAAAGCATTTCCAGCATTGTCCACAGGGCAGGCAGCTGAGTTGTTAATTCTAACTGAGACCACGTTGGATTCGCCATAATCACAGCAAGAGAAATTTCTTGCACATCTGACATAGTAAGTATTCT
>CALHUZ010000161.1 GCA_938039305.1 uncultured Saprospiraceae bacterium | reverse complement strand
TCTAATAATATAACCGCTGCACCTATGGCCATGCCAGCATAGATCATTGGCCAAGGTAGATTTCCAGAAAAGACACCGTCAGCAACACTTTGCATTAAAGTCGCTTGGGGAGCCGTAAGAGAATCCGGATTTAAATCAGTCTTTGGTCCAAAGCCATAACCTGTTAACAACAACTGTAATACCAATGGCATTACTAAGGCCGCACTAAACACTCCAACCATTTGCATGATTTGTTGATTGCGAGGTGTAGCTCCAAGAATATGCCCCGCTTTTAAATCTTGCATATTATCCCCGGCTATCGCAGCAGCACAACACACAACCGCTCCAATTAATATCGCAGCAGCAGGGCCTTTTTCAGAATCACTTCCTAATAAGAAAACGAGTATTAAAGAGGCTGTTAGAACCGTCGCAATTGTAACTCCCGATATCGGGTTATTTGAACTCCCTACTAACCCCGCCATATAGCCTGCAACTGCAGAAAATAGAAATCCCGCTATGACCATGAACACAGCCATCATTCCTGATATAACAACATCGTGAATCTCTCTTAGATAGATTAAAAAAACCGGAACGATCATCACTACTATCGCAATCATTACCCACGACATTGGGGTATCCCTTTCTGTTCTCGGTACCTGAGATAAGTCTACCTTGTTTTTAACAGCTTCAATCCCACTTTTGACAGCCATGCCTATAGAACTTCTAAGTTTAACAAGCGCCCATAGCCCTCCAATTACCATAGCACCAACTCCCAAGAATCTAATTTGATTGGTCCAGATATCATAACCCAGATCAACCGCATTCGTCCCATCTAACGTCATTCCATTAGCAGCTATGTACCATGGAATAGCTATGTACCAACTGATCATGCCTCCTGCAAAAATCAGAAATGAAATTCTAAGTCCCACTATATAGCCAACAGCAATCAATGCAGGCGATAAATTAATCGCAAAAAATGCATAGACTTTATTACCAGCCAGAGCTGCTGCTGCACCGGTGCCTTCCCAAAGTCTCAACCCTGATTCTGCTAGTTTTACACCAGCCCCGATTAGAGAACCATAAAGCAAAAACTTAACGGCCTTTCCTCCTTTCTCCCCTGTTTTGAGCACTTCAGATGTTGCCACCCCTTCTGGAAATAATAATTTTTGTTCTACAATTAATGCTTTCCTCAATGGTACTGTAAACAATACACCCAGTACACCTCCACAAAGAGCGATTAATACTGTCTCCCAATAATTAAACTCCGTCCAGTATCCCATTAAAATTAATGCTGGAAAAGTAAATATCACACCCGCGGCAAGAGACTCTCCGGCAGAAGCAGCAGTCTGAACAATGTTATTTTCTAAAATATTATGGTTCTTAAAAATTCTAAGAATCGCCATAGATAAAACTGCGGCAGGAATAGATGCTGATACTGTCAATCCAGCAAACAAACCTAGATATGCATTTGCTGCAGCAAGCAACATTGAAAGTAAAGAGCCTAATACGAAGGCTTTAACTGTAAGCTCAGGAAGTTTAACTTCAGGCCCTATATATGGTTTATGCTCTTCTGACATTTTATATTTTTATTCGATTTAATGTATATCGCCCATCCATTTTTTTACAACAGGATTCGTCGCTATAAAAATGAGCCCTACACCAACGGGCAACAAAACAAATGTCCAAAACAAATCAGGCATCTGTTGGACATTAGAAGGATCAAAATTACCTCCAAATGTTCCAGCGATCAGGTTACCTAAAGATGTAGCAACGAACCATAATCCCATCATTTGCCCTAGGTATCTCTTTGGTGATAACTTAGTGATACTACTTAATCCAACTGGACTTAAAAACAACTCACCAATAGAATGAAAAAAGTAGGTAAGTACTAAAAAGAACATTCCGGCTCTCGCACCTTCTGTAGCAACCTGGGCAGCCATAACCATAAAGTAGAATCCCAGTCCAAGTAAAATTAAACCTAATCCAAATTTGATTGGTGTTCGGGGATTCAAATTTTTCTTTGCTAACCAAACCCACATAGCACCGATGATAGGTGCAAATATGATTATGAAACCAGAGTTAACAGATTGCAATATTCCTGCTGGCATATCCCATCCAAATATATTTCTATCGGTGAAGTCTCGAGCAAATAAGTTTAGAGCAGATCCTGCCTGTTCAAATCCACTCCAAAATGTCGCTCCTCCTATGAACAGCATAACTATAACGAGCACTTTTTTGAATTCTGTTGAGGTGAGATTTCCTGCAATCAAAACATAAGCAAAATAAGTTACTGCAACCAAGACAATAACATACTTCATTGCTTCGGCAATTCCTACAATAGATGTTAGATCAACCCGACCTGTCACTTGCAGTACTATCAAAACAAGAATTAAGGTTGATGGAATAATATATTTCATAACTGAAGATCCAGAGGTCTCTTCAACAGAAGATACAAGTTGTTGTTTCTCTGGAGCTAATCCTATTTTTCCAAAACTTTCTTCCTCTGTCATTCTAAAATAAATCAATCCTAAAAACATTCCGACAGCTGCTAAACCAAAACCCATATGCCAATTGTAATTGGCTAAGAGAGGAACGAATATTTGACCAAAGAAAGACCCAAGGTTAATTGCCATATAGAAGATTGAGAACCCTGCATCTCTTCTGGCTCCCATATCTTCACCTTCCCTTTGTCCTTCATCTTCATATAAAGACCCAACGATTGAACTGATATTTGGCTTTAAAAAGCCTGTACCGACGGCTACAAAGGCAAGACCAAAAAAGAAGACACCTGGTCCTGCTGGTATGGCAAGAATAGCATGACCTATCATGATGAGAATGCCACCATACCAGATCGCCTTACGTTGTCCGATCACATTATCTGCGATCCATCCACCTGGAAGAGAAAGCAAATAAACAGCGGCAGTATATAATCCATAGGCTGCACCAGCAGTAGTGGTATCAAGATCTAATCCTTGCTGAGCAGTTTCTGTTGTCATGAAGAGGATCAAGATCGCCCTCATACCATAAAAACTAAATCGCTCCCACATCTCCGTAAAGAATAAAGTCGCTAATCCCCTTGGGTGGCCAAAAAATGTCTTGCTCATAAGTCGCTTCAGATGATTATAGTTCGCCTAAAAATAGAAGTAATGATGATAATACAGGTATAAATGAGTTTGAAAGCCCTTTCTCAATAAACATAATCTTCAAAATTCAACTTTATACTACATTCATACCTCATGTCAGAATCGAAATCCATCATTGATATAAAGCCAGGCATAGACTGGTTCAAGGCAAACGATTGGGATCCTTTTCCTTTTCAGCTGGAGGCATGGGAAAAGTATCTTGCTGGGGAGTCGGGTCTGATCAATGCTCCAACAGGATTCGGTAAGACTTACTCTCTCTTAATACCCATTCTGATAGAAGCCCTATCCGAAAAAAAAAGCAAGTCAGGGTTCCGGGCGATATGGATTGCTCCGATACGAGCTCTGACCAAAGAGATCAAGATCAGCTGTGAGAGGGCAATTGAGGGTTTAGATCTGGACTGGGAAGTTGGCGTGCGAACTGGTGATACAACGGCTTCTCAAAGGAAGAAACAACTTACACATCCTCCCGAAATCCTGATCACAACCCCAGAAAGCATACATATCATCATGGCATCCAAGGGTTATGCTAAGTACTTTAAAAACCTCAATGCCATAGTGATAGATGAATGGCATGAGCTAATGGGTTCAAAAAGAGGCGTGCAAGTAGAACTTGCTCTTTCACGGCTCAGAGGCATACGTCCTTCATTAAAAGTTTGGGGCATTAGTGCTACGATTGCCAACATAGATCAAGCCCTTGATATTCTGTTAGGACCAACTCAAAAAAAGAGAACGAGGAACATCATAAGATCAGGAATAAAAAAGCACATATCAGTTGAAACCGTCCTGCCAGATGAGATAGAAAAATATCCATGGGCTGGTCATCTTGGTCTTGCACTTATTCAGAAAGTAATCCCGATACTTGATAAGAGTAAGACGACCATCATTTTTACCAATACTCGAGCTCAATGCGAGATCTGGTATCATAAATTGCTAGAAGTAGATCCTTCCCTTGCAGGAAATATGGCCATGCATCATGGCTCTATCAGTCGTGAAATTAGAGACTGGGTAGAAGATGCGCTTCACCAAGGAAAAATCAAAGCTGTAGTCAGTACATCAAGCCTTGATCTAGGTGTAGACTTTAGGCCAGTAGAAACCATCATTCAGATAGGAAGCCCCAAAGGAGTATCGAGGTTTATACAAAGAGCAGGTCGCAGCGGTCATAGGCCACTGGCTGTAAGTCGGATACATTTCGTCCCAACACACAGCCTTGAACTCATAGAAGGAGGAGCTCTTAGAACTGCCATTGCTGATGGCGTCTTAGAGCCTCGTATCCCATACATTAGATCTTACGATGTATTGATACAGTACCTCACGACATTGGCTGTCTCAGATGGGTTTGAAGAGAAGACCATTTACGATGAAGTGAAAAAAACCTTTTG
>CALHUZ010000160.1 GCA_938039305.1 uncultured Saprospiraceae bacterium | reverse complement strand
TCTTGGGTATTGGGATGGGGCTAAAACTCACTAATCCGAAAGTACAAACAATAGAGGTTCCTTCTCTACCCAAGGATACTTTTGAATTAGACAAAGAAGTTCAAACTGCCAAAGGCATAAGTGATCGAGAGTATGAAGTACTATCATTGATCGCTTCAGGACATTCTAACAAAGAGATAGCTGAACAGCTTTTTATTTCCTTGAGTACAGTAAAATCTCATACCACAAAGCTCTTCGAAAAACTTGATGCTAAGAGAAGAACGCAGCTGATCCAAAAAGCTAAAGAAGCCAGACTATTGCCTTAAAAGGTATAGTACTTAAGTACGAAATAGCTAAAATCATACTTTAGTCTGATTGCAATGACGGCACTTCTGCTTTAATTAGCAGCTCAATAAATAATCTAATCATGACAAAGCTTGTATTAATATTTGGCATCATCGCAGGTCTCATTTGCGGGAGTATGTTCTTCATCCTACACCCTGAAGATGGGCAAATGGATTTTTCACGAGGAGTCATTTATGGTTACTTGACGATGGCAATCGCTCTATCAACCATCTTTTTTGCTGTTAAGCAGTATCGCGATAAGTACAATGATGGTGTCATCAACTTTGGTAAGTCGTTCATGATTGGGCTGTACATCACATTGATCGCTGGTGTTGTCTACGCGGTTTGTTGGGAAGTATATTATACCAACTATGCATCTGACTTTGGTGATCAATACGTGACATATCTGGAATCAGAATTAGCTACACAAGATCTTACAGCAGAAGCTATGGAAACAAAACTATCTGAAACCAGAGCAATGATGGATAGTTATAGCAACAGCAGACCGATGAGGATGGGAATGACCTTGATCGAGATTGTCCCTGTCGGGTTAGTGATCTCATTGATCAGTGCTTTAGTCTTTGGGATGTGGTTAAAGGAGAAAGAACCTGTTGTCGATTGATACAAGGTTTACACTTCAGCAAGCACCTTCTGTATATCCTCATAAGTACCCAGTATCCGCTTAGACAACCTCGGCATACTGATGAATCCATGAATCATACCTGGATACTCTTTAAAGAGCACCTCGTTACCAGCAGCTTTTAGCTTATCCGCATATTTCCGTCCTTCATCTTTTAGTGGATCATACTCTGCGGTAAATAGAAAAGCTGGTGGCAGATTAGAAAGATCTTCTGCAAGCAAGACGGATAAGTAAGGTGACTCAAGATCTTCATCCGATGACTTGTAGTGCGCTATAAACCACTCCATCATCTTCTTGGTAAGAAAGTATCCTTCTCCAAGATCGGTGATCGACTTAGAGCTTAAGTAGCCATCGGTACATGGATAGATCAATACTTGATATAAGATCTTAGGACCTTCAAGGTCTCTGGACATGAGGCATACAGCGGTAGAAAGATTAGCACCTGCACTATCTCCCATCACAACAAGTCTTGAAGCATCTCCACCTAATGATCCACCATGTTTTGAAGCCCATACTGTGGCATCATAGCAATCGTGGAGCGGTATCGGAAACTTATACTCTGGAGCTAATCTATATCCTACTGAAATCACAATTGCTTTATTGTCTCTGCAGATCCGTCGACACACCTTATCATGACTATAGATACTGCGCATCACAAATCCTCCACCATGGAAGTACATGATAATCGGCAAGTTCTTATCTGAGTTGGGATGATAGATTCTAACAGGGATATCACTTTCACGACCTGGGATCGTGCGATCTTCTACACTCGGTAGCTGAATCTTAGCATAGTCCATAAAGCGATCTACTTTGGCAACTATCTTTTGTGCATTGGCTCTTGCCGTGACAGGGTCTACTTCATGTGGTTGTGGCCCTTTGTTTTTATTAAGGATCCAAAGCAACATTTTTATTCTTACAGGTATACTCATGTACTTGCTAAGCTATGAAACTAACTTTAATTACTACGTTATCACTAAAGTGAAAATCTTCAAAATTATAAACAGAAAATATTGATCTTCATGGATCCATCAATTCTAATTCATATGAATATTCTTATTTAGTTTTGTTGCTTAATTTATCATGAATTAAATGATCTTTTTATTTGGTATAAGCATTTCTTTCTTTTTGCTATTACTCTTAATCCTTAAGAAGGATAAAATCCAAGCAGATAAAGTACTACTCATCTGGTTAGCAGTTGTAGCGATCCATCAAGCACTATTCTATATTGATTACTCTGGACTAATAGCTTCTTACGGATGGTTAGTAGGCTTAGAGATCCCTTTTCCCTTGTTGCATGGGCCGTTGCTCTTTCTTTATACCTCATCACTCATTAAAGGATCAAATCGAAAAAAACGGCTTCCTTCTTGGGTCCACTTTATTCCTTTTATTCTAATCACTATATATCTTATCCCATTCTTTCTAAAACCTACAGAACACAAATTATTTGTTTTCGAGAACGATGGAGCTGGTCAAGAAATATTTGTGATTATCAATTTTGTGCTCATCATCGCATCAGGGGTCGGATACATCATTGGAACCTTGTTTCTCATCAATTCTCATCAAAAAAATATACGAGAGCAGTTCTCCAATACAGATAAAGTAAATCTGAAATGGCTTCAATATTTGACTTATGGCTTGAGCGGTATCTGGATCATCGTATTCCTAGGCAATCCTGTTTGGACGTTTCTGTCCGTAGCATTATTTGTCCTAACTATTGGCTTATTTGGTATCAGGCAAGGAAAAATATTTGCTCTTGAAGCTACCTCTTCTGCTGCACCTGATCAAGAGGCTACCCAACCTAACCAGAATCAAAAACGCTATCTAAACTCAGGTCTTAGTGATAAGCGAAAAAAGCTAATTGAAAACAAGATGACTCATTTGATGGAAATCGAAAAGGCATACCTCAATCCTGATCTTTCTTTAACGCTTCTCGCTAATCAGCTCGAGTCACAACCCAACTCTATATCTCAATATATTAATGAAGAACTGGGCGTCAGTTTTTATGATTTTATCAATTCTTTAAGAGTAGAAGAATTCAAGCGACTTATCGTTATCCCTAAATACCAAAATTACAAGCTCATAGAAGTGGCCTATGATTGTGGCTTCAACTCCAAATCATCCTTTAATAGGTCCTTCAAAAAAATAGAGGGTAGAACACCTTCTCAATATGTCAGTGATATAGTCCGAACTACGAACTATTCGACGTAAACACTTATTTGACCAAAAAATGATGTGTCACTGGGTAGGATGAAGCCTTTCTGAGTGTTTTATAGCTGAGATTGCGAGAAAGTATTATTCATCTACATTATTTCGAATGAAAACCAAGACGTTACTAATCGCTGTCATCCTACTCACCAATATCATCATCCAAGCTCAAGAAGATAGAAACAAGAAGTTCTTTATAGGCTATGAGACACTTGAGATGGCCATGAACAAGTTTCAAAACTTTGCTGGTGAGGTCGGTTATCGAATTGATGATAAAAATCAAATACGACTCATGATCGGAGAAGTAAACTTAACCGAGGCTCACTTATCGAGCAGTTGGCAAGCAGTTGCCGTAGATGGTGATAATGTATCTGGATACTTTAGAATTTATGAGCTCAACTATGATCGCTTCTTTGGAAAGAGAAAGAACTGGTATTATAGCGGAAGTGTAGCTTATGTCCATGATAAGTACGATCATCTCATCTCAGACAATATGATCGATAATAAAAGTGCAACTGTGGGTGTGGGATTTGGCTATCAAAAAATGAACCTGTTCGGTGTAAAACACCTCTATCTCAATGCAGCATTTCCATTCAGGTATTACTTTAATGACATACCTCGACAGCAGTGGGGTGAAACTAAGATCCTTGAGCATAAGTTTGTTAATAACATCTGGTTCTTCATAGGATATCACTTTTGACCAATTATGTTCTTCTTTTCGCTCAGATGAATCATCGACTGATCCAGTCAAAGTCTCTGAGCTATACAGCGGTTAATTACTAGGAAGAAGAATGTGACATTTTCATCTAAATGATCACGCATGAAGGCCAAATATCAGGCTATATCCAATAGTATTCACTTAAACAAAAACCAATAGTCTGTTCTTCAAAACCATAAATACTGCTCAATAATCCTTTAGCCGATGCCCCCTTGGCTTAGTCGTCTTTCTCCTAGTATCAGTCGTCTTATCCTCAATAATAGCTTAACTTGCCATAGATTAATCTAATAATTACGGGACTTCAGCTGTACAGTTTGTATAGCAGATATTCAGTTATTAACAAGATTACTTACATGAAATCACTGTTGCAACATCTTATGGCTATAGGCCTGTTATTGATTCCTATATATGGAATCACTCAAGACACTGATGGATCATTGTCCATGTCAGTCATTGAAGAAACTACAGGTGTCTTCGCTTTTGCATATAACAGTTCTGGTAAAGCGGCTACTTCGGCTGCTATTGATGCCTCTAAATATAAGACTGCTCTTGGGATATTTGACAAACTGATAGAAGCTAAGGGTGTAAAGAACATGCCCAGACCTACCTTCATCATGGACAATGCTGAGCGCCGACCTGCATGGACACATCCTGCAAAGGCAATCGTCGTCTTGGAGGAGAAAGCCTTTGACCTATGTGTCAGCTTAGGGAAGGATTCTGCAAATGCCATTGCTGCCTTGCTCTCTCATGAGCTGATACACTATTACGAGAAGCATGACTGGAGTGATCGATTTGCCACCGAGAGTGGCACACTACTTCACTCAGATGATGGCACTGGAGCAAGTCCAGAATTAATTTCAGAAATGGCCTTAGAACTGCAAGCAGATCATCTGGGTGGCCTATTAGCTCACATGGCAGGTTATAAGACTCTTGGTGTGCTACCTGCATTGCTTCCTAAACTATATGATGCATATAATTTAGAGGGCGAGCGACAAGATGAATACCCGAGTCTTGATGAACGTCGAGCGATAGCACGAACCAGTGACGTGATGTTAACTAAGCACAGTAGACTATTCGATATGGCTACTTATATGATCGCAGCAGGTTCTTATGATTTAGCACTGCAGTACTTAGACTATCTACTGGTCAATACACAATTTCAAAGTAGAGAAATCTATAACAACATCGGTGTGCTGTATACACTCATCGCGATGGAGGCCATGCCTGCTTCGAAGTTGACCTATCGACTCCCACTGGAGTTAGATATGAAGAGTAGGTTGGCAACACGATCTCAAGAATCAGAACGCATTCAAGAGTTACTTGACAAGGCTATTTATAACTTTAAAAATGCGTCGATCTTAGATAAGTCATATGCACCTTCATTGCTTAATTTGGCGTCCGCTTATACACTTCAGGAGAATTACTTTGATGCATCTTATCATGCACAGAAAGCGCTCCAACTCTACAAGGGTGCAGATGATGAGCGTGGTATCTCAGACGCCAAGGTTGTATTGGGTATTATCGCCGCTTCTGAAGGCGACAAGGAAGCTGCGAGAGAACATTTACTTACGGCGCAGAGTGATCTCGCAAGGATTAATCTATGCATTCTGAGAGGAGGCTCCGATTGTCTCCCCACAGAAAGAAAGAGTCGCAAGTCTGCCAGCTATGGAGATATAGACGAAGTAGACCTTAACCAACTCTATACGCGCATCATGAGGGATCAGGAAAAGGCGTTGCTTTCTATAGAGCTTAATGCGACGGAGAGTTTTCATACGATAGCCAAAGAACATTCTGAGATACTTGTATCTCTAAACAGTTCTAACATGGGCTCATATGAATTCTATCAAGTTGTAAAAAATGAGCAAATCACAAATGCTGCTAACATACGAGTTGGTCAGTCGATTGATGATGTTATTAAAGAACTGGGACAACCTAACACAACATATGGTAGTCAAGGAAGGTCTTTGTTGATTTATAACAATGAATCCTTGATCATTGTATTAGATGATTCAGAAAAAATTATCGAGTGGTGCCTTTTTAAATCTAATCAATCATGATTAAAAAAGCACTCATATCACGATGGTTATCGCTTTCTGAGAATGGGCGATATCTGACTCATGTAGTTTCGATTACTGGACTGATATACCTATTCATGTTCCTGGGTTCGTCATTCCAATTTAGCATCAAGGCGCTTAATCCGCTCTCGAGAAGTTTAGTGGACTATGAGATCACAGATATTGTATTTTCTAAATTTAGAGATAATACTACTGTTCACTTCGATGATAACATCATCATCGTAAATACAGGAAAACCAGATCGAAAAAGTATCTCCGATGCTTTGCGAAAAGTAAGTTCTTTTGAGCCTACAGCCATCGGTGTTGAT
>CALHUZ010000159.1 GCA_938039305.1 uncultured Saprospiraceae bacterium | reverse complement strand
ATGTACACCAAATACTGCTTTAATCGCTTTTGTTTCAGCGATATCACCAAGAGGTGTTGAAGTACCATGAACATTGATATAGTCTATATCCTCTGGATTCATTTTAGCTTCAGCTAATGCATTGCGCATCGCCCTGATAGCTCCTCTTCCTTCTGGATGTGGTGCCGTCATATGATGTGCATCTCCTGTAAGACCGCAACCTGCGAGTTCCGCTATAATATTAGCACCTCTGGCTTTGGCATGATCAAGTGATTCCAGAACAAAAGCTCCAGCACCTTCTCCAAGCACAAAGCCATTTCGATCTGCGTCAAATGGTCTACTTGCAGTCTTTGGATCATCATTACGAGCACTAAGCGCTTTCATAGATGCAAATCCACCAACACCTGTCTTCGTGATAGCCGCTTCAGATCCACCAGTCACAATTAAGTCAGCTCTTCCAAGCCTTATCGTATCAAAAGCACTCGCAAGACAATTAGATGATGT
Source organism: uncultured Saprospiraceae bacterium (assembly GCA_938039305.1). Taxonomy (GTDB): domain Bacteria; phylum Bacteroidota; class Bacteroidia; order Chitinophagales; family Saprospiraceae; genus JAJRXG01. The sequence continues at coordinate 4,876 of CALHUZ010000159.1, read as the reverse complement.
GGCACATGCGGAAACCACTGAAAAATTAGGCCCCTGCAAGTTATACTTCATGCTGATGTGTCCTGAAGCGATGTCAATGATCAACTTTGGTATCAGGAAAGGATTGTATCGTGGCTTACCACTGATCACGGCTGACTCTATCTCATTTTCCAATGTTTCAAAGCCGCCTATTCCACTTCCCCAGATCACACCACCTCTAGTAGGATCCATCCTTTCTATATCGAGCCCACTCATCGCCATAGCTTCGTCGACTGCAACCATACCATATTGGGCAAATGGATCCATTCTTCGAGCTTCTTTGCGGTGATAAAACTCCTCGATATTAAAATCTTTCAACTCGCAAGCGAACTGTGTCCTAAACTCTGACGGATCAAAATGAGTAATTCGATCTGCTCCACTCTCACCCTTTAAGAGGCCATCCTTATACGCATCAATAGTATTACCTATCGGCGTAAGTGCCCCTATCCCGGTTATCACAACTCTTGTCATCGTGCTAAAGTATTTATGGTTCTCGTACAAACAAAATATCCACAGACTTATTATTAAGCCTGTGGATATTAAAATCTTTTTACCTGTATATATCTGTTCGCTTACTTGCTAAGATAGGCAACAGCATGACCGACAGTCTCAATCTTCTCAGCCTCTTCGTCTGGGATAGAGATATCGAATTCTTTTTCGAACTCCATAATAAGTTCTACAGTATCTAATGAGTCTGCACCTAAATCGTTAGTGAAACTAGCTTCATTAGTTACTTCTGATTCATCAACTCCTAATTTGTCAATGATGATTTTCTTTACTTGTGTAGCAACGTCTGCCATAACCTTTGTTTTTAATATATAATGTGACGCGAAATTACGAGTTTAAAAGGCATACGAGCAAAGTTAAGTTCCAGTAATTTACTTTTTATACTTTTACAGTGTCGTGTGAGAGGTAGTAAGATGGTATTTGATTGAGCAGAGAGCCCCATTCTCTAGCCAATATCCTTAATCTGCTACGTAGTTTCATTTAATATACTATTCAACAAGTTTATGCAGATCGAAAATCAACAAAATACTAAGATTGTAGCTACAGTCGGACCAGCATGTAGTAGCCGAGAAAACCTCGAAAGACTCATACAGGCTGGTGTTAATATATTCAGACTGAACTTTTCACATGGTGAGCACGCAGGTCACAAAGAGGTCCTTGACAGAATAGTCTCGCTCAACGAAGAACACGGTACACATGTAGGTATTCTTGCAGATTTGCAAGGGCCAAAACTAAGAGTTGGAAAGGTCCAGGACGGTGGTATACCTCTTGAACCAGGCGATGAAATATTATTTGTTCTTAAAGAATGCATAGGCAACGCCGAACGTGTATATATGAAGTACGAAGGCTTCGCAAGAGATGTTGAAGTAGGAGAAAGAGTGCTTTGTGATGATGGAAAGCTAGTCTTTGAAGTATTAGAGACAGATAAAGAAGGAGTTGTTAAGCTCAAGACTATATATGGAGGAATTCTTCATTCAAACAAAGGAGTCAATCTCCCTGATACAGATATATCCCTTCCTTCACTCACAAAGAAAGATTTAGAGGATTTAGACTTCATCTTAACACTACCAGTGAACTGGATAGCACTTTCTTTCGTGAGAACAGCTGATGAAGTAAAGGCACTCCGTAAGATAATCGAGAGCAAAGGACATAGAGCTAAGATCATATCTAAGATAGAAAAGCCACAGGCCGTTAAGAATATAAAGTCCATCATCAAAGCATCTAATGCCATAATGGTAGCACGAGGCGATCTTGGTGTTGAAGTGCCTATGGAGCAAGTCCCAACGATTCAGAAAGACATCATCAGACGATGTATACAAAGAGCAAGACCAGTTATCGTGGCTACTCAAATGATGGAAAGCATGATGACTAACCCGAGTCCTTCACGAGCAGAGATCACTGATGTAGCTAACGCTGTATTAGATGGCACAGATGCAGTGATGCTCTCCGGAGAGACATCTGTAGGAAAGCATCCAGTAGAGACAGTACAAGCGATGAACAAGATCATCTATGAAGCAGAACAGCACTATCAGCTTAAAGACAAGAGACCTAAAGCAAATAAGAGTTCGAATACTTACTTCAGTGACGTGATGTGTCTAAGTTCGGCTGAAACAAGTGATAAAATCGGAGCAACAGCCATATGTGGTATGACGGTATCCGGTTATACCGCATTCAAGGTATCAAGTTATCGCCCTAAAGCCAAAATCTGTATCTTCTCAGGATCGCAGAATATGCTCAAGACGCTGAACTTGGTCTGGGGGGTACGTTGCTTTTTTTATGAAAAGTTTACGACCACTGATGGAACAATTGAGGATACAATTTCCCTTCTAAAGGAGAGAAATGTTATTAAAGCTGGTGATGCGGTGATCAATACTGGTAGTATGCCTATCGAAAGGAGGTTCACTACCAATATGATGAAGATTACTATTGTAGAGTAGTCTTCGTCCTCGTATTGACAATGAGACTTTAATATCCATCGTTACCAGCAGGACAGAAAGAAGTATATGGTAAGAATAGCTTTAGTTGTATTAATGATTTCAGTAGGAGTTATTGGTATTTCGGCTCAGCAAGGGCTAAGGGTTTCTGGAGAAAGGTTAAGCGAGAATGAGATTAAAGTAGAAGACCTTTACATACAAGCCAGTCAAAAGAAACTTCTTGGCAAGTATGATGATGCCCTTAAGCTATATGAGCAACTGCTCAAGGCAAATGAGGTCAATCCTGCCGTTCATCACGATATGGCACGGATATATCATGCCATGGACAAAAAGGAAAGTGCTGTCTCGTCTGCACGCAAAGCAGTCAAGTACGATGAAAGCAATCCTTGGTATCTACTGACCCTTGCACAAATCTATGAGGAGTCAATAGAGCCTGGACTAGCAGCAGATGCACTTAAGAAGGTGATTAATATAAGCCCACATCAAGATCTTTATCAGAGATGGGCGATAGCATTAGATCAAGCAGGGAATAAGAAAGAGGCTATTCAAGCATATGATCAGGCTGATCAAAAATACGGCTGGAGCGAAGATCGGAGTGATTCAAAAGTTGATTTATATCTCGCTCTTAAAATGGAGAAAGAAGCGAACAAAGAGGTTGAGAAATGGGTTGAGAAATACCCAAGAAATGTCGATTATTTAATCAAATTGGCCAGGTACTATGAGTTCAGAGACAAATCAAAAAAGTCTCTGAAGACATATGAGAAAGCACTTTTAATCGATCCTGATAATGAAGAAGCTTTATTCAAAGTGACTAGTAAGAAAGATAGCAAAGCTGGAAATTCTGATTTAAGCAAGATCGTCAATGACCCAAGAATAGGTATCGATAACAAGATAAAACAACTTGTTCCGCTACTTAATGATAACGGGCGTCAAGAGGAAGTAATAATACTTTGCCAATCACTGGTCAAGCAATATCCAGATGATCCTAAGCCTTATGCTCTATATGGGGATGTACTATGGCTTAAAGGTGATGCAAACGGCGCTATCAGTCAATATGAAAAATCTCTTGACATTAAGAAATCAATATACCAAGTCTGGGACCAGCTTATGATGGCTGTAGCAGAAGTTAATGACTACGACAAGCTTACTAAGCTTTCAAATACTGCCATAGATTACTATCCGAATCAAGCAGGTCCTTACTACTACAATGGTCTGGCACTCATGTCACAAGGCAAAGTCGACAAAGCCAAGGACATGAATGAAGAAGCTCTTTTCATAGCAGGTCCAAATAGCGGATACATCAGTGAGAAAACACTTATGATGAGAGCTACTATTCAAGATAACTTAGGCGAAACCAAACAGGCAGTCATAGATCTTAATGATTTAGATCCAAGCCATATGACCGCTGGACTACTTGAGCTGCTGGGCGATCTCTATGTGAAAACTGGAGATAAAGTTTCAGCAGAACGTTCTTGGAAGGCTTCAATCGCAAAAGGTGGTGATCAAAGAAGGATCAATCTAAAGATAGAGTCAATATGACATCTACCTCTAAGTTAATTCGTGGAGGTCTCTGTTTTATCATTCTATCATTCCTCTTAACTGCTTGTAAGACCACTCAGTCTGTATCAACTGTTGCTCCAAGGCAAGCAAAGGAAGTCTTAGATAGCCTCAATATTAGATACATAGAATATTCTTTTTTCACCGCCAGTGCTCGAATGAAGTACAATGGAGAAGAATCAAAGATCGGCGGAAGAATGAAGATCATCATGCAGCCAGATAGCTTAGTATGGATGAACTTTAAAAAATTCAGTATTGAAGGAGCCCGAGTATTGATAAGAGCTGATTCAGTCAAAATCCTATATAGACAAGAGGATGTATACGAGACAAGATCAACTCAAGCATACTTCGATCATTACAATATCGACCTTTCATTCAGATCCTTACAAGAATTAATGATCGGTAATCTCCCCATTCCAAAAGAAGAAGACATAGATAAATATCATACTGATCAATATTATAATATCGGCTTTAATCATGAAGGGGGTAACTACCAATACATGATCAACGAGGATTTCAGTATTTTTAGGGCTTCGATTACCGATTCCGCTGGTCGCCAGATTATTGCAACTTTCGGAGATTACGATGATCATATGTTTGCTAAAAGAAAAGATATAGAGATTACCACACCAGGGAACGGCACTTCGAAAATATCAATGAAGCTTTCTGATGTAGTTTTTGATACACCTAAATCAATAAAATTTGATATCCCGTCTCATTATACTCGTCTTCCTTAGTATCACTATTCAGACGATAGTGGCACAAGAGCTTGAGCCGGTCATCATACCAGCAAAAGTCAAAACAAAGGAAGTCAAAACAACTCTACCACCTGCGAAACAAGATGTTTCTGAGCAGGTGGA
>CALHUZ010000158.1 GCA_938039305.1 uncultured Saprospiraceae bacterium | reverse complement strand
GATTGATAAGCTGCATCATTGACCATCCCTTTGATGGCCCCATTTTCTATTTCGTAAGCAAGCGTTCCTCCAAATTGGAAATTATAGCGCTGCTGATCTATTGAGTAAGAACCTCTACCTACCAGATAGATACCTTTCTCGACATCCTTGATCATATCATTGATATCGTATCTTTCCTTACCTGGCTCAAGAGAGACATTTGGCATTCTTTGGAATTGTACATCATTCCAACTTTGAGAGTAGCAACATCCATGCGACTCATTCTGGTCAAGCATATGTACTTGATCTCGGATGGCTTGATAGTTTACAAGAATACCATTTCTGACAAGGTCCCACTTCTTACACTTCACACCTTCATCATCAAATGCTACCTGTCCAAGCGAATGCGCCTGTGTCTTATCTGCCACAAGATTAACCAGCTTGTTTCCATAATTGAAATCGCCTGCTTTCCACTTATCCAAAGTTGCAAAACTTGTACCTGCATAATTCGCTTCATATCCCAGTACACGATCTAACTCAAGTGGATGACCCACTGACTCATGAATCGTAAGACCGAGATGGTTTGGCTCTAATACCAGATCATACTTACCTGCCTCAATAGAAGGTGCGCTTAGCATCTCCTTGGCTTGTCTACCAGCTGCCGCAGCATCTGCGATTAGATCATAGTTATATCTGTATAGAGTAACTCCACCTGCACCTTGAACCTCTTCAGCTTTATCAGGCATCAGGTATTCATATCCCATACCCATCGGAGCTCCAAGTCCCTGACGGTTTTTGAACTTTCCAGTTTCTTTATCTACTGCTGTTGCATTGACCAATGGCCAGATGCGATGTATATCTTGATCGATATATGATCCTTCGGTCGTCGCCAAATACTTTTGCTCATTCACCTGGAAGAGTCCACTATTGACATAGTTCGCACCAGCTTCTATCGCTCTTGCGTTAGCCTCTAAAAGCAATTCTACTTTCTGTGATACAGGAACGCTCATAGCATTAACCTTAATCGGCGTCTGCCATGAGACTTCACCATGTCCAGCTTCTGGAGCAAGTATCACTTCTTCAGTTTGAATCTTAGAGTTTGCATCCGCAATAGAGATTGCTAACTCAGTTGCTTTCTTAATTCCGTCTGGTGAGACATCATTTGTGGAAGCGAAACCCCATGTACCATTCTTCAGCACTCGGATACCAATACCAAATGATTCAGTATTAACAGTGTTTTGCACTTTTTGCTCTCTAGTGAAAACATATTGATTGAGGTATCGTCCGATACGAGCATCTGCATAAGATGCACCCATACCTTTAGCGGTATTAAGCGCTACGTCCGCAAGCACCTTCTTTTGAGCTGTCGCCATACCAGGATTGAGTAATTCGGCACTGTTGATGTTCCTGCCTATCATAGGCATTGGCATCGCCAACGCACCTGCAGCTAAACCAGCCGAATAAACAAAGTCTCTTCTCTTCACGTCTTTATTTTTTAGTTAATAATAGAGACGATCCAATGCCTCATATTAAGAAGGAAGTAAAGTAAATTATTCTCAGCAGAGCAACGAAGGAGGTCAGTCGTTTTAGAGGAATTTTAAGAGTTTATCGACGAAAGAAGGTCAGATAGACGCCATCGGAATCGAAATCTGGCCATTTTAGCTTGGATACTCAATTGAGAACGCCAGTTATACTTGAAGCCTTTTCTCCTTACAAGTATGTCAGAAGAGCTCGGACGGTTGTATGTTAGTTGTTCATTATAGCTTTCGCGAAATATTCTGATATCATGATGAAGTCAATTATCTATTCTGCTTTTATCTTAGTCCTTCTTGCCTCTTGTGCTTCTGTGCCGCCAGAAAACATAGATAGACAGAGTGCGACTACTGACTATAAGCTCTTAGATAACTGGGCAGCTCATCCTGACAAGAAGGACCTCGCAGATCTTGTGCCAGCACCATTGACCTCAGTGGACCAAAGCATGCTTGAGGCAGATGTCTTCTTTGTGCATCCTACAACTTACACCACAAAGACCATCGGTGGTGCATGGAATGCTCCAGTGAATAATCAAGAGCTAAATGGCAAAACTGAAAAGACAACTATCCAATATCAAGGAAGTGCGTTCAATCAAGCGGGACGTATATTTGCACCAAGATATCGCCAAGCACATATCTCAGCTTACTTCACAGAAGACAAAGAGTTATCGAAGGACGTTTTTGATATAGCATATAACGATGTCAAAGCTGCCTTTGAGCAATACATATCAAAATACAATAATGGAAGACCCTTCATCATCGCTTCACATAGCCAGGGAACTACACACTGTGGAAGATTGATAAAAGAGGTGATCGACGGTAGTTCGCTTCAAAAGCAAATGATTGCTGCATACCTCGTTGGTATGCCAGTACCTAAGGATGCATTTAATTCTATAAAGCCTTGTTCTTCTTCAGATGATACAGGCTGCTTCGTCTCATGGCGAACTTATAAAAAAGGATATACTCCTGAAGATGTTGTTCTGGGAGATGCCATCGCCGTACACAATCCTCTTAATTGGAAAACTGACAACTCTTACGTTTCTAAAGATCAAAACAAAGGAGCGATCATTCGAAACTTTGATAAGCTTATAACTGAAGCTACAGATGCTCAAATATCTAATGGCATTTTGATGGCTGCCAAGCCTAAGTTTGCACTTAGTTTTCTATTTACTTCTAAGAATTATCATGTCGCGGATATTAACTTTTACTACATGAATATTAGGGAGAATGCGGTGGAGCGGGTTGAGACTTTTATGAAGAACTGAGTTTAATCTGTTTTATTCGTTCGATGGGTTTAAGAGGTTACCTCTTTCTTTAGCAAATCTGCTTTGTCTTTAAGCAGCTTTGTTGGCTTTGGTAGCGTTTTAGTAGTGAGTCTATCTTTTCCTATGAGAGTCTTTGCTCTACTTGTCTTTCTGGTTGTCTCGATGCATTGCATCGGGCAGGTTGAGATAAGTGGGGTTGT
>CALHUZ010000157.1 GCA_938039305.1 uncultured Saprospiraceae bacterium | reverse complement strand
CTGCATCAAGAAGTCAAAGAGTATGATCAAGCCATGATATACATGGAAAAGCTAAAAGCCAAAGGCTATGTTGAAGACCCTCGACTGTATGGATCATTAGCTGCCATGTATGTGCGTTCTGAAAATTTTGAGCAAGCACTCGAGAACTTTAAGATGTTTAAATCTTTACTTCCACCGTCATCCGAGACACTACCTAAAGTTGAAAAAGAAATTGAAAGAATAGAATACGTCATACTTCTTCAGAGCAATCCTAGCAATATCGATCTTCGACCATTTGGAGATAAAATCAACACTAAGAACTCGGAGTATCTTCCACAGTTTACAATGGACGAATCCACTTTTATTTTTACAAGAAGGTTCTTTGATCAAGAGGATCTCTTCGTTGCAAACAAAACGGCCGATGGATATATCACGGAACCCATGAAGGAGATTAACTCTTTACTTAATGAAGGTGCTCACACCCTATCAGCTGATGGCAACCTGCTGATCTTCACCCTCTGTGATGGTAGAAACATGGGTAAGGTTACTTTTGGAAGTTGTGATCTATTTAGAAGTAGAAAAAAAGCAGATGGTTCTTGGACCAAACCTGTCAACATGGGCAAACGCATCAACACGACTAAATGGGACTCACAACCATCACTCAGTGCAGATGGGAGAACACTTTACTTTGTAAGCGATCGTGAGGGAAGTTTAGGAGGTACTGATATTTGGATGAGTACAATAGATGATGAAGGTAAATGGTCCATACCCACTAATCTTGGGCCGAAAATAAATACAACAGGTTCAGATGAATCTCCTTTTATTCATGCAGATGGACGAACACTTTACTTCAGATCAACAGGCTATCTCGGTATGGGAGGTTTTGATCTGTTCAGAAGTCAATTAGAAAATAAAGTATGGTCTGAGCCAACTAACTTAGGCAGCCCTATCAATACAACCGGTCAGGATGGCGCACTTGTCGTATCTCTTGATGGAACAAAAGGGTACTATGCAACCGATAACTATAATGATCAAAAACTGAATCACCTAGACTTGTTCGAATTTGATCTGCCCGATCAATACAGACCATCTCCAATGACTTTTGTAAAAGGAAGAGTCACCGATGAAATAACAAAGCTTCCCATAAGAGGAAACATACAAGTCTCATATTTAGATGATTCTAATTATAGCACATATTATAAAGCTAATACAAATGGGGAATTCTTAGCAGCAGTTCCCATTGGAAAACCGGCACTACTTCATGTAAGTGCAGACGGATATGTATTCTACTCTGATCACATCAACTATACTGACGTGAAATATAGCATCGATCCTTATCTCTTAGATGTGGCTTTAACCGAGATAGCTCCTCCTATAACATCGGAGGAAGAATCTAAACCTATTGTGTTAAGAAATCTATTCTTTCAAACAGGCAGTTCATTTTTACTACCTAATTCTGAAAGCGAGATAGAGCTACTCCGCACACTACTTGAAGAACAGCCTAATGTTAAAATAGAAATCATTGGCCACACTGATAATTCAGGATCCCCAGCTCCCAATCTCAAACTCTCTGAAGAAAGAGCGGCATCTGTAAAGAATGCATTGGTGGAAAGAGGTATCTCTGAAGACAGAATCAAAACAAGCGGCATGGGCGAGACGGCCCCAATTGATAGCAACGATACTGCAAAAGGCAGAGCGAATAACAGAAGAACAGAATTTGTAATAATCAAATAGCACAGTGGCAAGAAAGAAAAGAATAATAGAAGACATAGAAGTTATAGATATAGCAGACAAAGGAAATGCGATTGGCAAAGCACCTTCTGGAGAGATTGTAATTCTACTGGGCGAAGCGGTCCCTGGAGATACAGTTGATATGGTTTATACCAAGAAGAAAAAAGGACTCAAGCATGGGTTCGTGACTGAATTCAAGTCTAAGTCAAGTCATAGAGTTGAGGCGAAGTGCGATCACTTTGGTACTTGTGGTGGATGTAAGTGGCAGCACTTGGATTATGCGCAGCAAGCCATGCACAAAGAGAATGCGGTAAAGCAAGCCATCAGAAGAATAGCCAAAGACGACGAGTCCAAAGTCAATCCAATAAAGACAGCATCAAAGATTTATAATTATCGAAACAAACTAGAATATTCCTTCTCTACTAAAAGATGGCTCACTATAGAAGAAGTCAACTCAGAAGAACAATTTGACCAAAGACCAGGACTTGGATTTCATATTTCTGGTGCATTCGATAAAGTTTTAAACGTTGACAAATGTCATCTACAAGATGACTATTCGAATACAGTTAGAAACACACTTCGAGATCTTGCAATAGAAAATAAGTGGTCCTTTTATGACATCAGAAATAATCATGGCCTACTCAGAAATATCATAGTCCGTAATACAACATTAGGCCAATGGATGATCACCATAATATTTGGTAAAAATGATGCGCCCGAAATAGAAGATGTGATGACCAAAATGAAGAACTCACTTTCAGAGATAACAAGTTGGAATTACATCATTAACACAAAATCCAATAGTAGCATTAGTGACCTTTCAGCTGAACACTATGCAGGGACAACACATATAGAAGAATCTCTGGGGGACATAACTTATCGCATCAGCCCGAAATCCTTTTTCCAAACCAATAGTCATCAAGCCAAAACCTTATACGATACGGCTTTAGATATGGCTTCTCTCGATGCTGAAGATGTAGTTTATGATCTTTATACCGGCACAGGAAGCATCGCCCTTTATATGGCGCACAAGTGTAAAAAAGTAGTTGGAATAGAAGTCATCGCGGAAGCCATAGAAGATGCTAAGATCAATGCTGAAACTAACAACATCACTAATTCAACATTCTTAGTCGGAGATGTCAAAGACTTGCTTGATCCAACATTTGCCGAAAGGCATGGTACTCCAGATATGATCATGACCGATCCGCCAAGAGCTGGTATGCATGAAGCAGTAGTTACTACCCTTCTGACACTTGCTCCTAAAAAAATAGTATATATCAGCTGCAATCCATCTACTCAAGCTCGTGATATACTATTGCTTAAGGAAAAGTATGATCTCGAACAAGTCACACCTGTTGATATGTTTCCACATACGAGTCACATAGAATCAGTTGCCTTGCTTACCTTACGGAGCTAAATAAGCTTCATGAGGACACTGATTATAGCAGTTGTTGTGCTGTTGTTTACGCACGACATATCTGGGCAGAGAGATACATCTAAGTTTGATCCACTTCTACTTAAGGAGGTTGTGATATCAGACTATACGACGGATATAAAACTGAAAGTGCCTATGTCGCTTTCTTCCATCGACCACCCTGCAGATCTGCAACTTCAGGGTGTAGCTTCGACATTAGCTCAGATACCTGGTGTATTTGCTGATGCGTCTACTGGTGAAGTATTTTCTCGAGTGTATGCTCGCGGTATATCACTCAGCGCGGAGGATGATATCGGATGGTACTACATGTCTCTTCAAGAAGATGGCCTACCGATAACTGCAGTGCAATACAATCAGTTCTCACCTGACTTTTTTCTACGTCCTGATGTCTCTTACAAGAGAATGGAGGTGATAAAAGGTGGCAAGTCGAGCATTCTCGCGCCTTCCGGTCCAGGAGGCATCGTTAACTTCATATCTCATCCTACGCCTTTCGGCAAATATCAGACTCACGATCGAATCACAACAGGTATTTATGCAAGTGGTAGACCTTATCTAAGGGTTGAAGGTTTTTCAGGAGGATCTATTGGGTCTTCTGATTGGTCATATGATTTTGGCTATATGTATCGTCATGATAGAGGCCCAAGAAAACTGGATCACGCCATGAATAATGGCGGTCAAATCAAAGCCAGTCTCAGAAAGAATATAAAGAACGGCATCATCACCCTAAAGGTTAAGTCACTCAATGACAGAGTCAATAGATATACAGGAGTGGCAGCCACTAACTGGGAAAATCCAAGGCCAGCATTTGGTCAGAGTTTTCAAAATACAACTTTGCTTCCTCCAGGTATAGAAGGTGGAACAATTGCAGATCCAAGAACATATGATGGATCATCTATCGGTACTTACGACTATGATCCTTCTAAAGGAATTAATGCAAAAGAGAACTCTGTAATTTTAGCGCTTGATCTCCAACTTGGAGAATGGCGTCTCACAGACAAACTGAAATATTCTAATAAGAGCATTAACTGGCAGACGGTCATAGGAGGCCAGCCATTGGCATTGGACAACTTTATCACTTATTTTATAAGCGGTGATCCTTTTCCTCTGGGCAATGTCACATTCACTGATGTAGCAAGTGGACAAGCCATTGCCTCTGTGAATAATGAAGGAGCCTTTGGTGTGTTTCAAGGATTCCCGCCCTCATTTCAATATACTGAAGGATCGCTTCCTAACGATGCTATCCTCGGAAGCGGAACTTGGTACAAGGATGATCAGATCAATGAATGGATGAATCAACTCTTATTGCAAAGATCCTTTTCTGATGTGGACTTGAATCTCGGATTGTTCTTATCAAAAAGTAATGTTGATATACTGACAACAGCAAGCTTTCTTTTTGCAACTTATGAGCCACAGCCGCGACTCTTATCAGCTCAACTCACAGGACCTGATGGATCAACAAGAGGCCTAAGTGATGCCAATGGACTGAGCAATCCTGGGGGACTATTCTATGAAGCTGCAGATATAAGTGC
>CALHUZ010000156.1 GCA_938039305.1 uncultured Saprospiraceae bacterium | reverse complement strand
CATGTACTACATCAACAAGTTTGAACATGCCGGTCACAACACGAACCTTGAGTTGGAAATCGAAGAATTCAGCGATGAATTTGGAATGGTCGTCTTAGAACAAGTGATCAACTATCACCGGGAATTATTTGAGGATGATCTGGTATATGTAGAATCAACGCTTTTGGATATCGGTAACAAAGCATTTACCATCCTTCATGAGATGTACAATGGAAAGACGAAGGAGCTTTCGGCTACAATGAAGATAGTGGGTGTGTTATTTGATAAGGTGAATCGTAAAGCACTTCCATTTCCGGCGGACAAGAGGGAGGTGTTGCTGAAGAGGATAGGGAAGTGATATACTATGTCCCTTTAGCTGGGGTGAAACGAAGGAGTGAAACCATTGATGAGTACCAACTCAACTACTTTTACGGCTTCTGTTGTAGTATTTATATTTGTATTTATCTATATGAAATGATCACATAAATACAGATATATAATTTATATTTGTACTTATCTACACAAAATGATCACATAAGTACAGATATATAATTTATATTTGTACTTATCTATTAATGGTTCATGGTAGGAAGACACGATCATATAAGAGAAATGAGGTCATTGCTCAACTCATCGCAAGCTGAATTTTTAGTAGTAACAGGACGTAGACGAGTTGGTAAAACATATCTCATCGACAATGTTTATGAGGATAACCTTGCATTTCAAATGACAGGTATCCAAAATGGTAACCTAAGCACACAGCTTCTGAATTTTTCTCAAAAATTAGCAGAATACAGCGGTGCTCCTTATGTATCACCCGCAGCTAATTGGCAAGAAGCATTCATACAACTAAAGCAGTACCTGCAAACTCTAAATAAAAACAAATCTCATGTCATATTTATGGATGAGTTGCCCTGGATATACACCATCAGGTCAGGATTCCTACAACTCTTAGCGCACTTCTGGAATGACTATCTTTCTAAACAGAAGAACTTCACATTAGTGATATGTGGCTCTGCGACATCTTGGATAATCAATAAAATAACCAACGATAAGAAGGGACTTCATAATAGGGTCACTCATTCCATACACCTACAGCCATTCAATCTTTCAGAGGTACAAGAGTACTTGGTGAGTAGAAAAATAAAACTAACAAGGCAGAATATCGCACAGATATATATGATCATGGGAGGTATCCCTTATTATCTGAAAGATATCAAGAAAGGAGAAAGTGTACCTGTCATGATAGAGCGTATGTGCTTTAGAGATGGTGGCTTGCTCAAGCGCGAATATGAGAATTTGTATCATGCCCTATTTGATAATCCCCAAAACCATGAAGCTATAGTAGCCGTCTTATCTAAGTCTAAAGATGGACTTACGCGAAGTCAGATTATTCAAAAAGCAAAGTTGAAAGCAGGAGGGCCGTACACAAGAGCTATGGAAGAGCTTATGCAGTCTGGATTTGTCATCGAAGAACAGCCTTTTAATAAAAAGAAAAGAGGTTCCATTTATAAAATCAACGATGAGTACTCTGTCTTCTATCACAAGTTCATTAAAAAGAACAAGAAGTATATAAAGGGCATGTGGCAACAACAAAGTGCATCACAGAGCTATAAGATATGGTGTGGCTATGCCTTTGAGATGTTGTGCAAAAAGCACATCGATAGTATAAAACAGTCACTTGGAATAGCTTCAATATATACCGAAGTTTCGAGCTTAAGAGTATCTTCTGACAACAGTCACGATGAACGATTTCAAATAGATCTAATTATAGATAGAAAAGATGCTACCATTAACTTATGCGAAATAAAGTATCACGCCACCTCCTACAAGATTGACAAAGCATACGCGTCTAAACTTACCTGGAGACAACAGAGATTTAGAGAATATACAAAGACTAAAAAAACGATTTTTAATACCCTAATCACTAATCAAGGTATTGTCGATAATGCTTACGCCATGGAAGTGGTCGACAGCACCGTTGAGTTAGATGCTTTGTTTGAGAATTAGAAGACACTATTTTAATACAATTGGGAATAAATATCTGTTACGCCTAATTATCCACTTACACCCAGAAGTCTTATATCTTGCATCTTATGACACATGTGGAGATTAGAACAATAGATGTCGTTCAGTACAAGCAGCCGCTAAGAGAAGGTGGCTCACTTCCTGCTATAGTGCTCGGTAGTGATGACTTCAATTATGTTCTGAAATTTAGAGGAGCGGGGCAGGGCACTAAAGCTTTGATCGCAGAGTTGATCGGAGGGGAGTTGGCCAGAGCGATGGGATTGAATATGCCCGAACTGGTATTTATGAATCTGGATAAAGCATTTGGTCATTCTGAAGGTGATGAGGAGATTCAAGATCTACTGAAGTTTAGTGTGGGATTGAATCTTGGGTTGCACTTTTTATCGAGCGCGATCACATATGATCCTTTGGTTTCTATTGCTGATTCTTTATCAGCATCCAAAGTCGTTTTATTAGATAGTTTGATTAATAATATTGATCGTACTCCTAAGAATACAAATCTGCTTAATTGGAATAAAGAATTATGGTTGATAGATCATGGTGCAAGTTTGTACTTTCATCATAATTGGGATAATTGGAAAGAGTATGAGTACAAGCCCTTTCCTATGATTAAGGATCATGTTCTAATAGATCGGGCAAATGAATTGACTCAAGCTGTAGGAATTATAAAAGAAAAGATTGATTCATCACTTATAGAGCACATTATCTCATTGATACCAGATGACTGGTTGGCCGATGAATCAACTTCACTTTCTGCTCAAGACAAGAGAGCAGCGTATGCACAGTTTTTAAATGTCAGGCTTTCTAATATTGATTTAATTGCTAAAGAAGCTTCTGATGTCCAAGGTTGAAGTGTATGAATATGCGGTGATCAGAGTATT
>CALHUZ010000155.1 GCA_938039305.1 uncultured Saprospiraceae bacterium | reverse complement strand
GAGATCGTAGATAGAGTAAGCTTCTACAAAGTAGGGCATCTCTTCATATACGCGACCACTAGCACCCATGACGATTGAGCCACCATCAAAGATGACTTCTGTCTGAGCTCCTACATGATTAACATAGAAGAAAGGCAGGTTATATTTTATTGCATTTTCCTTAAGGATAGCAATTCTATCTTCAGCATGATCATAGTCAAATGGTGACGCAGAAAGATTGATGACGAAGTCGGGATTTTGGTTGATAAGATGATCTAAAGGGCAAGTGGTATAAAGAGGGTTTTCATTTCCAATATCCCATATGTCTTCGCAAACCGTTAGAGCTATTCGCTTGCCCTTATACTCGACAATGTCGAAAGATGTGGCTGGTTCAAAATATCGATATTCATCAAAGATATCATAGGTAGGAAGAAGTGCTTTATGCTGTACATGGATGATCTTCTCATCGGCGATAAAGTAAGCAGAATTGTATAAATCTTTCCCTTCTGGTACTGGGTTCAAAGTAGGAGCTCCAACCACAACAGCAATGCCCTTACTGGCACGTCTGATTTGTTCTATTACGGCATTGCAATTTCTGATAAAGTCATTGAACTCTAAAAAGTCGCGAGGAGGGTATCCGCACACGGCTAACTCTCCAAAGCATATGATATCGACAGCATCCGCCCGAGCTTGATCCATATGATCCTGCATTTTTTTAAGATTGCCTTGGAAGTTTCCGATGTGGTAGTTCAATTGAGCCAGAGCTATTTTCATATCAGTATTATGCTTTCGCCAAATATATAACCTATCTCATACTGTCTATATCTATGGTTTAATAAAGGCTTATTTATCCTTCAACAAAAATAAACCTGAAAGGTCTCTTGGAAAAAACATATTAAATAATTATGTAATATGTTAATGCTTGATTATCTTTGTAGTTACCCATCCCAACGGTAAAGTTCAATCTGTTTTTTTTCATACAGTAAGCTGTACAACAGTGTTTTATACATAAGATTAAATCTCATGATAAAGAAAGTCTTGTCACTTGCCCTTTTGGCTATATTACTAGGGAATGGGTCTTTGTCCTCACAATGTGTGAATGATACCGTATTTACAGATGTTATTTATCTGATAGATAATTCAGGTAGTATTGATGACACTGAGTTTGCTTCATTTTCAACATTAATAACCACATCAATCGCTGATCTCCAAGCAGATTGTGCAGATGCTCAAGTATCTGTTCTGCATTATGGGGGCTTCGAAGGAAAAGGGCTAGCAATAGAACATCCATTCTCAAAAGGAGTACCCATCAATACTGTCAATAGACAGTTCTGTACTGCTCGATCTGGGAGTTTTAATCTTTGCACGGATGGCGGTGGTGATGATCTTAACCATGCCATAGGTTCTATCATTGATTCTATGGAAGCAGGATCACTCGTCCATGACACAAGCAATAATTTATCAATTGTAATACTTACTGATGCTTTTGGCTTTGACACTAATTGTACGCAGCCATTTTGTTCATTGATTTTGCCTACCACTAATATTGACATCATGAAGGCCAATTATGCCGTCGACGTTACGGTAGTTGGTATGTCTTCACAAGCGGAAGAAACTGCACTTGCGATATATTCTTCTCCTGGAGGAACTTATAATGGTGGCCTTAACGCTGCAGCTTGTGCAACGTCTTTTGACGGATGTGCGCTACCAAGAAAGTATCTAGAAGTTGATTTTAATAGTGATCCCAATGTTGTGGCTGCTGCAGTAACATCCTTTGTGAGCTGTTCTGTTATTGTCAATACTGGCCTCACTGCCGAAGCGGGATCTGATCAAAACATATGCTCTGACTTATCACAAAGTGTAATGCTGACAGCTACTCCTTCTATGGGTATGCCAGTTTATAGCTATGCATGGAGTGACGGTGCTGGATCATCCCAGACCGTTAGTGTGAGTCCGACAACGACTACAACTTATTATGTAACTATTACAGATGGTAACACCTGTACAGCTGTGGATAGTGTCACTGTTGTAGCAGCACCATGTTGTGATTCATTTTCAGTTAATGCTGGAATGGATACAACGATTTGTTCGACAGGAGGGTCAAGTGCTAATTTATCAGGAGTAGCCACAGGCGGTGTATCTCCCTTCACATACTCTTGGGATAATGGACTAGGAACAGGAGCAAATAAAACGGCTTCCCCAACAGCAACAACCACTTATACAGTTAGTGCTATAGACAGTATAGGATGTTCGACAACTGATCAAGTCACGGTTTCTGTACAAATGTGCTGCGCAGGATTTTCAGTTTCAGCAGGTGCTGATAGAAGCATATGTACAGACTTAGGAGGTAGTTCAATTCTAATGGCTACAATTGCGGGCGGAGTAGGGCCGTATCTTACTGTATGGAATAATGGAATAGGTGCCGTCACGAATCCAGTGGTTTCTCCTTCGGATACAACAACTTATACGGTAACCATTACGGATGCGAGTGGTTGTATTACAACAGACGATGTGACAGTTAATGCGGCCCCATGTTGTTCTACATTTATTGTAAATGCTGGATTGGACACAACTATCTGTTCTGATCCTGGATCAGCGGCTACTCTTTTCGCAAGTGCCACAGGAAGTGGATCTACTTTTGGTTATTCTTGGAGCGAAGGACTAGGAACAGGAGCGAGTAAAACTGTTTCTCCTACGACAACAACAACTTATACAGTTACAGCAACGGACAATATAGGATGTATCACCACTGATCAGGTAACCGTCACCGTTGAAGGCTGCTGTACTGGCTTTTCGGTATCTGCGGGTGCAGACAGAAGTATCTGTTCAGACTTTTCAGAAACGACGACACTTACAACTGTAATTACAGGCGGAGTTGGTCCATATTTAACTGTTTGGGATAATGGAATTGGAGTAATGACAAATCCGATTGTGTCTCCAACAATTACAACAACATATAATGTAACAATTACAGATGGATCTGGATGTATAACAACAGATGACGTGATAGTTGTGGTCGATCCTATGTGTGGGCCCGACTGTCTACCAGATACAACTTTTACAGACGTTGTATTTTTAATAGATAATTCGGGGAGCATATCAGATACTGAATTTGCCGCTTTTGAAAATATAATAATGGCTTCACTTGGAGGAATAAAAAACTCATGTGCTTCATCAAGAAGAAGTGTTGTCCACTATGGTGGTGCTAATGGTACTAGCACAGTTATAGAATATGCTCTAGGACAAACTCCAGAGATAACATCGATCAATAGACAATATTGTAATAATAGAAACGGATCCAATATATGTATCGGAGGTGGTGGAGATGACTTGAATAATGCAATAGGCGATATTATGTCATTCATAAATGATGGAAGTTTAAATAGAGATATTGGAAATAAGTTAAGTTTAGTAATACTGACTGATGCTTTTGGTTTTGATACCAATTGTCCTCAGCCTAATTGTTCTCTAATACTACCTACTACAAATATCGACTTGATGAAAGCCAATCATGATGTTGATGTTTCTGTTGTAGGCTTATCATCTCAAGCAGAGGAGGTATTGTTAGGGATCTATGCGTCACCAGGAGGAACTTTTAACTCTCCTTTATATGCACCAGAATGTGCAGGTTCTTTTGATGGTTGTACGCTTCCGCGCAAATATGTCCAAGTAGAATTTAATACACCACCACAAGATGTGGCAGATATGATCGCTGACTTTGTCAGTTGTGAAGTAGAAGTTATTCCAGCACTAACAGTTGATGCAGGTGTTGATCAGACTATTTGTGGCAACCTTGGAGAATCAGCCACACTAACAGCATTAGGTGATGTAGGTGTTACACCTTATGTTTATACATGGAGTAACGGCTTAGGAACAAGTCCTTCAGTAGTTGTCTCTCCGATTACTACTATGAAGTACTTCGTGACAGTAACAGATGCGAATCTTTGTACAGCAATAGACTCTGTGATGGTTAATGCTCAAGAGTGTTTGATATGCGATGCATACGCAGGAACACCGCTTGATCCTATTGAACTATGTTTAGAAGGAGGCCAAGCTTTATTGCCAACTGAGTCTAATGACGGTGTTGTATTACCAATGAGTTTTGAAGAAGTATTTATTCTGACCAATGAAGATTTAGTTATAATAGATTACAGCATAGGCCATAGAAATTTTAGAGTCAATGAGACTGGTCTTTATCGAATACATACCTTGGTGGCTGAGGTTTCTAATCCAGCAAG
>CALHUZ010000154.1 GCA_938039305.1 uncultured Saprospiraceae bacterium | reverse complement strand
CCATAATTAGGAGCCTTAAGGTGCTTATAAGGAGAGCCAAGAGTAATCACCCTTCTGATCTTGTCTTCATGAAGCGTAGCTAGTCGACGTGCATACACTCCACCAAGACTCCATCCTACGATTGTTAGCTTATCATCTGCGTCTTGATATATTTGGCCTATCTGATGAGAAAGCTTATCAAGCTCCTTTAGGTTAGCATAGTTGCGCCCTAAGCCCCAGTCGCTAGCGCTATAGCCCAATCTATTCAAAAGAGATCTTAAAGGAGCTGTAGAAGTGTCACTTGCCATAAAACCTGGGATCACTAGAATAGGGTAACCGCCAGTCACCTCATCCTCTTTGGGCTCTTGTGATAGGAAAGGCTTTGCACGCCGATATTCTCTTGCTGCACGCCAGATCTCACTAAGATGAAGCCAGATGGAAGGTCGACGTATTTCATTTTGCATGAGCATAAACATATTACAATTTGCAAAAGTGGTCAAACTTCAAGTATGAAGTCGTTCAGACCCATCAACATAATTTTAATATCTTGCTTACATACAAAACGAGTCATCATGAAATTCTTAAAAACTATACTGTACCTCTCTCTTGTTTTACTACTAAGTCAATCTTGTGATGAAGCAAAAAAGGGTTTTAAAAAAGGATATGAAGAAGGGACTAAGGCTGCAGAGGAGACATCTTCAGTTCATGCTAACAAAATACCCGGTTGGCACAGCTACAACGGAACAGGAGTCGATGCTGCTTGGCAAATAGATAATGAAGGTGTTATTTCATTTGACAAAAGTCGAGGTAAAGGGGGCGACTTAGTTACAGATGAAGAATATGAAAATTTTGAGATGACTCTTGACTGGAAAATCTCTGATTGCGGCAATAGTGGCATCTTCTGGAATGTAGTAGAATCAAAAGAATATGGAGCACCATATCTAACAGCCCCAGAGATGCAGGTCTTAGATAACAAATGCCACCCTGATGCTAAAATCGTTACCCATAGAGCGGGTGATCTATACGATATGATTGAAACTTCTGTGGTAAATGTAAAACCAGCTGGCGAGTGGAATTCTATAAAAGTAAGATCAGACAATGCCAACATGACTTTTTGGCAAAATGGTGAAGAAATAGTTTCATTCACGATGCATGATGCTAGTTGGGATGCCATGGTGGCCAAGAGTAAGTTCAAAGATTGGGATGCTTTCGGAAAGGCTACAAAAGGAAGAATCGGTCTCCAAGATCATCATGATAATGTCTGGTTTAGAAACATCAAAATCACCCGTCTGTAGACTCAAAGTCCACAACATATGGCTAAGTTCTTTGGCGAACCACATCTATTTGACGACCTTAGCGGCGGTGAAGGCTTTCAACACGAATCAACTTGTGAAAAAATCGATGACTCAACTGAATCGATTTTTGGATATCCGTATGGGTATACTCGGAGCGATCTCAATGGGTCTTATAGTCTACTATATCAACAGTGATTACGGTTTTTTAGCAGCACTTATAGCTGCCATGAAACAAGCTTTATACACATTTTTCTTTGGTGCCTTGTTCGTTAAAATGGCAGAAAACATCGCTACCCATATCCCAGAGCGTATTCTGGCGGTACTTGCTGGAGGTCTTACTCCTGCACTATTGACAAGTGCTCTCACTTATGTACTACATGCTATCAAAGGCACTCCTGAACCTCTTTACTCTACTATACCAACGATGGTTTTAGGGACATTGAGCTTTAGCATTTGGTCTTATCTCAAGCATAGATCTGAGTTTAGTACCGAGCATGAAGGATGATTTCATGACTGGCGATGAGTGGTACGAAGACACTGAGATAACCAGAATACGAGAATATAATATCACTGTTAAGAAGACTGCTAAAAGAGACCTTCCTTGGATTGTTCTTCTTCATGGATTTCCTACTTGTAGTTATGATTGGTATAAATTGTGGCCTCTTTTGTCAAAAGAATACAACCTAATAGCATTCGACTTTTTGGGATTTGGAAGATCCGACAAGCCATATCCTCACCGATACAATATCATAGAGCAGGCGGAGATCACACTTCAGGTTTTAGCCATTCATAAGATTACGTCTTGCTATATCATCGCACATGACTATGCAGTAAGTGTGACTCAAGAGATCTTGAGCCGCTTAGAAGACAATCGAAGTAACCTCCACATAAAAAAGCTCATCTTTCTTAATGGTGGTTTATTTCCGGAGATGCATCGCCCAATATTGATACAGAAGTTATTGCTAAGTCCAGCTGGAGGGCTTGTCAATAGCTTTGTAACTAAAGGTTCTCTATCAAGCAATTTCTCTAAGATATTTGGGCCATCGACCCAACTTGACGATAGAGAAATAGATGAGCTATGGGCTTTGATAAAGTATAATAAAGGGAAGCGGGTTTTTCGTCTTTTAATAAAGTATATACTAGATCGAAAGGAAAATAGAGATCGATGGGTAAAGCATATGCAGTCCACAAATGTATCCATGAAGTTAGTCAATGGACCAGAAGACCCCATCTCAGGTCGGCACCTTGTCGCCCATTATCAAGAGCTAATTCCCAATGCTGATACAGAAGTATTAGAGGGAATCGGACACTATCCTAACATCGAGGCGCCAGAACGTCTAGCAGAAATTGTGAAGACTTACTTCGTTTAAAGATGCCTTACGGCAAATAATCGGCCCTATACCAGTATTATTCTCAATACTATATTGATCTTTAGGCCTATGGAAGATAAGTCACTGATCCAGTTGATTCCTATATTTTGGAAACGCAAAGGACTGATCCTTGCTGCAACAATAGGTGCCGCGATCCTTACATCCGTTGTGATGTTATTACAACCTAACTACTACAGATCTAGTGCTATATTTTATCCTGCTAGTAGTATGCTACTTGAGCCTGGCATGGACAACAACCAGACAATGGAGTATTACGGTGACGATAAAGATGTGGATAGATTACTAAGCATGGCAAAATCCTCTGATCTGATCAATGGCATGATAGAAGAGTATAAACTTGGGGGCCATTACGATATCGATGGTTCCACAACAAAAGGGAAAATCAAACTGCTCAAGAAATTTAAAAAACTCTACCGTATTCAGAAGACAGAATTTGACGCAATCGATCTTTCTATAGAAGATCAAGATCCGGCGATGGCCCAGACTTTAACTCAAGCTGCACTGAGTAAGCTAAATGAAAAAGCTAATGACGTAATCAGGAAATCTCAGACTAAAATGAAGGCTGAGTTAATGGCGAGCTTCACTGCTAATAACCAAAAGCTCCAGTCAATCTCTGACAGCCTACAGATAGTTAGAAAAAAACATGGTATATATGATACTGAGACTCAAGGTGAAGCATTAACTAATCTGGAAATAAAATCCCCAACAAGCAAAGCAGTAAGAGATAAAATCAGTAATTACAATGCTGGAGTATCTATCGTAACTAATCTCGAGTCGATTCAGGAAGAACTTAACACAGACTTGGCAAAGAGTTCAACACAGATTCAAAAATTAGAATCTTCACTAAAGGCTTCGCCAACAACGATACATGTGATAGAATCAGCTTCACTACCAATCGAAAAGTCTCGACCACGTAGAAGTCTTTATGTCATTGGTATCTCACTTCTTACTTTATTGATGACCATGACATTGGTCTTGATGAAAGAGAACATCAGCTCTGTACTTTCAACTGATCAAAAGTGAAAGTAATCCAAGGAGGACATATCCTTCGATTGCTGAAAGGTGATACGCTCATAATTGGTGTAATCATACTCTCACTTCTCGTTTCTTCCGTAGGTGTTTTTTTAGATCAACCTTGGCTTAGTATAATTCTTCCCGCCATAGCGATAGGATCTTACTTTGTACTTTTCAATATTCGACAGCTATACTTTCTATTATTCTTTTTCATCCCACTTTCGGCGGAAATCGAAATTGGAGGAGGGTTCTCTACTGACTTACCTGGAGAGCCTCTCCTGTGGTTGATGTTTATTGTTTCTATTTTCTACATTGGCTACAAAGGATTTCCTAAAAAATTAATCAATCAAACAACTGCCATAATCTCCATTCATTTAGTATGGATCCTCTTTACAGCCATCTTCGCGATGGATCAAACTATATCTGCTAAGTATCTCCTAGCCAAGACATGGTATGTTATCCCATTCTATGTGCTATCTGCTTTTATAATCAAGGAGAACAAAGACATAAAAACCATCTTCAAATACTTTGTCGGTGGCACGTTTATAGCTTCCATCTATTTCTTCATTCAACACTTTCAACTTGATCTGACGTATCTTTCAAGAACTAATGCCGGTCAACCAATATGGCGTAACCACGTAAACTATGCCGTCACTATAGTTATAAACCTTCCGATGCTATGGTACTTATACAAGACTTCTAAACACCCAGATAGACTCTTATACTTGGTGATGATGTCAATATTGACATTCTTCATGTACTTTGCTTATGCTCGGATATCATATCTCTGCTTGATGACAGGATTCGGATATCTAATTGTTTTAAAATTAAAGATGACTAAAGTTGTCATCCTTCTTTCAATTTGTATTGTAATAGGGGGACTACTTTGGCTACAACACAACAATCAATATCTACACTTAGCCCAAGATCACGATACTGTCATCATGCAATCAGACTTTGGTGGAAAAGTCAATGCAACAACAAGCGGCAATGACATCTCGACGATGGAAAGACTGCATAGATGGGTAGCTAGTTATAATATGATTAAAGACAAGCCAATCACTGGAGTTGGACCTGCTAACTTTTATAATTCCTATAAGCCGTATACAGTACATAGCTTCGAGACTTATGTAAGTGATAATCCAGAGCGCTCTGGCATTCACAATTATTACCTTATGGTTTTAGTAGAACAAGGATTTATTGGATTAGTTATCTTCCTGGCACTTGTGATCATTAGTCTAATTAAAGTAGAAAAATCCTATCACTCATCTACAGGATCTAATCGCATGCTTATACTTACATCAGGTATCATCATAGTCATGATCTTAACGATCAATACTGTAAATGATATGATTGAGGTAATTAAAATCGGCGGTATCTTCTTCTTTATGCTCTTTCTAATCTCTTCTTATCAATTAGAAGAACAGCCATCCAAGTAGATCTCAAGTATACCCGATGTATCAACGGTGAATGTCTTCAACAGATTAATTGAGTCCCTTGCACTGTAGACAACTATATCTCCACCACTTCTAATCAACTCTTTAGAATCGATAAACCCTTCTGTATCATATCGGCGTTGAGATTGTATAGATGAAAATCGGCGCAGTGTCGTTCCCTTGATTTCATTGTTGTTAGCAACACTATATTCTTCTGGACATGACGTGCACACTTCGAGTGTCCACGAGTTAAGTGTTCCTGCGTCTAAATCATGATTATCAATAACAGTTAAAACCCAGTCTCCTTGTGCGTCTTCTCCATCAAATATAGAAAGAGGGTAAGCTGGGGAAGTGGATAAAAAAGAATCAATAGGAGGACAAGGGAGTGTGTCAATATAGGATTCATCATCAAAGCCAATGTAAATATTATCCGCATCTCCGCATGACTTATTAAAGATCGTGTCTACAGTATTACTTGGTGAAGTTAAAGTAACAACAAGGTCTTCTATCCATGGATAGGTTATATCTACATTGCTTAAGTTCACATCAGTAACTTTTCCAACTTCAGATATATTTATAATTGACGTCGTACTAGTTCCTTTTAAAGGGCCTATTTGCAATGGAGTATCAGTACTTTCTATATAAGGTCCACAAACTCTTTCTTGAACGCATATTTCTATCTCCCAGCTATTGAGGGTGCCATCTGATCCACCGTTAAGTGGAAATTTGTCTACTAATGTCAAGATCCAACCACTAAGCTCATCTGTTAAGTTCGCAAAGTTCAAATAAGAAAGACTTTCTGATGGTTGGTATGTCATTCCATCTGTTGGCGGACAAGCGATATCTGAAATACCGTCATCCGCAAAACCAATATTCATCTGAGAATCACCGGGGCAGATTAAATTAAAAAGCTCTACATTTTCTCCACTACCACCATCGACTAATCTGGTACGCAATTCAAATATTGGGTCATAAGTAATATCAATATCAACTACTTTAATGCTTGAGATTGAACCAGCAATTGGTGTTTTGATAGTAGAGTTAGTAGGAAGACCACTCGAACGAATATCCATCGGTGCATGATCTGACTTGAACCTATAGCAATTCTCTCTATACAATCCACAATCATCACTCTTGGGTACATTCACGACTGTTGATTCCCTTCCCGTTTGTTCATCAAAAGCGTGAAACACCTTCAGTCCTCCATTCTCTCCAAAAGGTGTCCAGACATCCATAGTCACACATTTTGTAGTTTGGTCTATTTCTAGAATCAATGCAACATCCTCGTTCTCTCCAAAAGGATCTATCTCTCCTGCTGGATCCAAAGAGAATAACAATGATTTCCCTGATTGATCATAAAGATTAGATATAGACAATGGATCTAAATCAAAATATGGAAAATCAAATTCTGTTATTTCCTCTGGGAAAATTAAGGTCTCTGTACAAAGTGTTATCTGTCTATAACAAAGAGAGCGACCTACATAGACATTGCGTTGATCATTACAATCGCAAGGTGTGATAGTAACTTGATCTAAGCCACTCTCTTCTGTAGGGACACATCTTTTCTTAAAAGTATTATTCGGGCATCGCACAATTACTTGCCCTGTCAAGCTTGACACAACACATGAAAGAACCAATATCCAAAAAATTCCGCTTATCTTTTTCATTCTAACTTTTCGCCCGTTCCAAAAATTTCTCAACTACCAGATCATCTTTGTGATCCTCTTGCATCTTTTCAAATCTCTCTACTGCCTCAGTTTTATCTCCTTCAAAGTACATGGTCATCGCTTCATCAAAGTCTCCGATATAATTATGCTTCTCTTCATAAAGCTCTGGACTATCACCGTTGATACACTCAAAGATAACGATAGATTCTGCCTTACCCTTAACCATACTACTTCCGAGATATCTAAAATCAAAGTTTTCCTTCTCTTCTATCTTACTCAATGTCTGTTGACTAAGTATAATGCCTGTTCCATATCCCTTCGTAAGGCTTTCTAATCTGGCAGCAGTATTGACAGTATCTGAGATGAGCGCTGCGTCTTGTCGGTTCTCATCTCCGATGATTCCCATCACTAATGAACCTGTATGAAGACCCATTCCAACTCTGATAGGCTTGAAGTCTATTTTATCTCTTCTTTCATGATTAAACTTTCGCACTGCCTCTTGCATCTCAACACATGATTGTAAAGCGGCACCGGCACCAGATTGAAAGATGGCCATGATACCATCACCTAAGTATTGATTTATGAATCCTCCATTCTTTACGATGATGGGACCCATCTCTTCCGCATATTCTTTTACAAATTGGAAGTTTTCAATTGGGGTCATCTGCTCAGAGATAGTTGTGAACGATCTTATATCTGTAAATAACACTGTCACCTCCTGTTCTATCTGATCTCCTAACTGTACATCCAGTATATGATCTCTTCCAAGCGCTTTTAGAAACCGCATGGGTACAAACTTGTTGAGCGCTGTGCTTATTTCTTTTTCATAATTAGCTGCTTCTCTTGATTGTCTCAATTTTTGTCTTGTGATCAAGTAATAACCCAAAGCAAGAAGCGCTAATGCACCAATGATAAATAAAATCAATTGATAGAATCTTCGAGTCCTTTCATTTTCTAATTGAGATTCCTTTTCTCTAATAGTAAACTCATCTTCAGCTTTCTCATACTTTGCAGTCATCTCTTGCATATTTCTATCTCTTTCCATATTGAGTATAGAGTCCTTATGAGCGACATGCTTTTTATAATAATACATCGCTTCTTGATGCCTGCCAAGATCGCTGGCTATCTGCGAGAGGTTTTCATATCCATCTTTTAAGCCTTCTTGGTTATTAATGCTCTTGGCTAATTCAATTGCCTCGGAAGCATAGCGATCAGCAAGCTGGATGTCACCTAACTTTTTTACCGATACACTAAGGCTATTGAGTGTAGGAATTGCTCCTTCCACATAGGGAATAGTTTTAAAAATGCCAAGCGCTTTCTCCAGCAATATTTTGGCCTTTTTATAATCACCATTTGCTTCAGCTTCATAGTTTCCTAATCCCAGATAAGCGTATGCTTCAGTGAAAGGATACTTGATGTCGATACTCGTCTCGAGCATTCGAGCATAGTATATTTTCGCAGAATCCAAAAGACCGAGC
>CALHUZ010000153.1 GCA_938039305.1 uncultured Saprospiraceae bacterium | reverse complement strand
CAGCTGTTCTTTTCTACTGTGTTGTAGTTAGTTTACAGGCTAAGCGTAGAGGTGCAATTTTTTTCAAAACAAATAATTCGTCGGATTAGTGCGGGCGTGGAATGCCGCATGATGTGGGTCGGGTGATGACGCCTTGGAGGGATGGATTTAGGCGGCGAGACTTTTGGTTACTTTGGGGCGACTGCCAAAGTAACGTATGATTAAGAGAAAAATAGCAACGATTAAAGTTGGCTAAACTAAAAAGAGCTTACTCAAATCTGAATAAGCTCTTCTAAAATTATTTTAGTATAAGTATTGCACTACGTGCAGCATCACAACGCTGCGGCAGGCATAAAAGTCCAATTCATCAGTGTTCCAACTGGCGAGCCTTCCTTTGCACTTTTGAAAACTGCAATAAACTTGTGAACTCCGGTCTGCCCATTAAGTGGTATCATGAAAGTTTCAGGAACTCCCATTGCCATAGAAGTACCGATCTTCCCTTTGTGGATAGCATCTCCATCAGTGTTGTCTAAGTAGATTTCAAAATCACCACCTGCTGCGAACATTGCAGGAGCGCTTGCAGCTAACACTATAGCACCGATGCCTGAAAGGTCTACATTGTTATATTCTAATCTTGAACCATCGTTAGCAATCACTATGTCAAACGGTTCTTCTAATCCTGGAACCATCTGGTCTGTCACGGTGAACTTCGCTGCTTTGTCAGCTACGTCAAAATCTACAGCAGACATATTGGCATCTCTTAAGATTACATTGGAAAAAGTTCTAAGAGATTCAACACCATCCGCACCTTTATCTGTGTAGGAAGCCATCAATACAAACTTACCACCAGGCTTTTTGCCTTTGGGTACTTCTAATGTGTATGTTCCTGAAGGTGGTAATTGCAATTTCTCTTCTTCTTGTCCGAGAGACATTATATAATTAGCCATTTGGGCGGCATCTTTTGGCTTTATATCTGGATGTGCAGCCATCGCCACTTCGCCCCAGACGCCAGCGCCACCTTTTATAATTTTCTCTGCGAGATAGTTTACCTTTCCTGCTTTACGTCCGCTGTCAGCATTGTATTTTTTACTGATATCAGTATAGCTTGGGCCTATTGATTTACCATCAACTTTGTGACAACTGACACAATCGGATTCAGCCATCACAAGTTGGCCTGGGTGACCAGATTTCAATTCTGAAAGTGCCATGTGCCCTTGCGCTATAGAGGTCATATCATAACCTTGCTCCAGATAGTCTACACTGAGCGCTATACTCTTAGGATCTATCTTCCCATCTTCTATATCTGATGCTAAGACATTATAATTGATAGCTTGACCAGGGAAGTAAAAATTTTGATTTCCTGTCAATGCAATCTTCACTTCTGGTGGAGTATTTCCCGCAAGGATCTTTACTTGTGAAGTAGAGGATTCACCTGCTTCATCTTTAACCGTTACCACTGCGGTGTAGGTTCCAGCTTTATCATACACATGTTCTGTTGTCGCTCCAGACCCTTTAGATCCGTCGCCAAAATCCCAAGTGTATGTAAGTTTTCCACCATCAGAATCAGTTGATTCAGACGCATCAAACTTAGCTGTAAATGGTATTCCATGAGCAGTTTCATTTACTTTCATCGCTGCTTGAGGAACACGATTTCCTGGGTTATAAGTTAGTTTACTAAGGAATGCATTTTCATTTGCCGTGAACCACCCAGTTCCATATTCTAGTGTATAGAATTCGCCTTCCGGACCCATCACAACGTCCATCAAGTTATTCCACTTTGTAGAAGGTAAGAATCGCTCCATGGATTCCATGTCACCGTTTTCGTCAAATGTCACAGCCATCATCCATCCTCTCATCCAGTCATAGACGAACAGTTTGTCGTCATAGTAATCTGGATATCTATTGGGATGATCTTGGTATTTATCCGCATGATATACTGGTCCTGCCATAGCATTACGACCACCACTTCCTACAAGAGGAAATTCATCGGACTTCGCATATGGATACCAGATCATAGCTTTCTGTGCTGGAGGAAGTACTTGTGCACCCGTATTATTTGGAGAGTTATTGATCGGTCTTTCTGGGTCGTATTCTGATAGACCTTTATCTGCAGCAAAATCCCATTCTGTATATGGCTTGTTATCTCCTATAAACAATGGCCAACCAAAAAAGCCTGGTCCTTTTGCTTGATTCATCTCATCATATCCTCTTGGGCCACGGCCCTCAGTATCCTCACGGGCATCTGGTCCTACTTCTCCCCAATAGACATAATTGGTCTCTGAATCTATACTGAATCTAAATGGATTACGACAGCCCATGACATAAATCTCTGGACGACCCTCAGAGCCATCTTTATTGAAAAGATTGCCGTCAGGGATATCATAACTACCGTCAGGATTAACGCTGATGCGGATGATTTTTCCTCTTAAGTCGTTTGTATTAGCAGACGACTTCTGTGCGTCAAATGGGCCTCTACCTGGGCGTTCGTCTGATGGGCTATGACCATTAGATTGATGAGGATTTGTGTTGTCACCAAATGAAGCCCAGAGATAACCATTGTGATCAAACTCTACAGAACCACCACTGTGACAGCACTCATCACGCTGAGTAGGTACGTCTATAATAACAACTTCATCTTGTAGTATTTTATCCTCGGTGGCTTCTGGATCAAAGGTAAATCGAGAAACATTTTGCTTTGAAGCATTCGGATCTGAATAGACCAAAAAGATATGTTTTGTTTCTGCATAATTAGGATCTATGGCCATTCCAATTAAGCCATCTTCTTGACCACTATAGACTTCTTTAGTCATCAATGTTTTAGTTGACTCCGTTGCTGGGTCATAAAGCTTAATGGCACCTTTCCTTTCTATAAATACTATTCGGCCATCTGGCATCAAGTCCATCTCCATGGGCTCATTGAAGTAGCTGTCGAGTACTTGCTTTACAAATCTATTTTCTTCAGGCATCACCGTAGACTTAGTATAATCAACTGCTTTCTTGTCACCCATTGTCCATTGAAGCGCTGCAAGTACATGTTGGATAAAGTTCTCTTCTTTATAGCATTCGTCTGTATGTCCTCCTCCTGTATAGTATGCTCTTCCTCCATCATATTCATGATACCAAGCGATCGGATGATTGTCTCCATTAGTACCTCCTTCATAAGATGTCTCATCAAGATTAAGTACTGCCGTCACGTCAGGATTAAGTGACTTGTAGTTGTACCACTCATCTGTGCGGTCCCATCTTTCTGGTAGATGTGCTGTACTTGAATGTGCATGCTCGGTTTTTTCTACCACGGCATCTCTGACATTCGGTCCATTGGGATGGCCATTAAAATATCCACCTACGAGCTCGCCATACCATGGCCAGTCGTATTCTGTGTCCGCTGCTGCATGTACTCC
>CALHUZ010000152.1 GCA_938039305.1 uncultured Saprospiraceae bacterium | reverse complement strand
AGACCATCTTATTCAACTTTTGTTTTGGATCTCCATGGACTTCCATCAGCTGATGTTGAAATAAATGTAGATGGCAATGATAATACAGGTTTAAATGTGTCGCTCGATTTTCGAAAGATTGTTATAAGCTGGTAGATTTTTATGAAGCTGTTGTGTATTTGGTTTCTAATTTTTTTGTCATGAATTGATTAGGAATGGAATTTGATGCTAATCGCTATGAAAGAAACTCACAAATAGAAACTGACCACCATAAGGCCTCAATAGCTTAGAAAGAATTGCCTCAGTACCGAGTAAAACAACTGGAATAAATAAGTTATGTTTCTTAAGACTTCTTGCTAACGCTTTAGCAGAATCGTGACCTCCGACATTAGCTTGAGAAGCGATTGATATTAGGTTCAAGCCTGTCTTTATAGTTACCATCTATATAGCTTCCCATATGTTGTTAAAGGCAACGGTAGCTGTATATTATATCTGCACTAAAAGGCTCACCAATAAAGATCTCCGCTCTCTCCACAGTGAAAATTTGGCCTAAGCTAAACTTAGTTCTTGTAATATTTGGTTAATCTTAGTGTCTAAATTCTTTTCAATTTCGGCCAATGAACCTCCTTCATTTATATCGCTTTGGACACTTATGTAAAATTTGATTTTAGGTTCTGTTCCGCTTGGTCGAGCGGCGATCTTAGTTCCATCTTCTGTGGAATAGATTAACACATTGGCTTTTGGTAAATCTAATTGACTTTTGGAGTTGTTCTTTAAGTTAGTTGCTTGGCTAGAGGCGAAGTCTTCAATCAGGATAACTTTTGAACCATTGATTTCCGTTAAAGGGTTTTCGCGTAAATCAATCATTTTTTGCTTGATTTCCTCAGCCCCTGAGATTCCTTTTTTAACTAATGAAACTAAATGTTCTTTAAAGTAACCGTGTTCTTTATATAATTCTTGTAGTAAGTTAAAAAAAGAACTGCCGTTGGCTTTTGTGTAAGCGGCAATTTCGCAAGCTAACAAGGTGCTTGTTACTGCATCTTTATCACGTACGAAGTCTCCAACCATAAATCCATAACTTTCTTCACCACCACCTATAAAGTTTAATTCGGGATAATCTTTTACTAGTTTGGCTATCCATTTAAAACCTGTTAAGACTTCCTTGTATTTCACATTATAACTAGTTGCGATTGTGCGTAGCATAGGTGTAGAAACAATTGTAGAGGCTATAAATTCATTACCTCTAAAACCTGCTCCTTTTTTTATTTGTTCTAATAAGAAACCAATCATAACAACCATGGTTTGATTTCCGTTTAATAATACAAGTTCGTTGTTGTTGTCACGTACTGCGATTCCTAAACGGTCACTATCAGGGTCAGTTCCAATTAAAATGTCGGCTCCAACTTTTTTAGCTAATTCAGTTGCCATAGCTAAAGCTTCTGTCTCTTCAGGATTTGGTGATTTTACAGTAGGGAAATTCCCATCTGGTTCGGCTTGTTCTGCTACAATGTGTACATTTTTAAAACCTGCTTGTTCTAAAGTTTGTGGAATAGCTGTAATTGATGTTCCATGGAGAGGTGTAAATACTATTTTTAAATTGTCTTTAGCCACTTGCGTTGCAACAATACTTCCGTTTTCAACACAGGCATCAATAAATGGTTTGTCAACTTCTTCGTCAATTAATTCAATCAAACTTTCGTCAGCTTTAAAATTGATGTCACTATATTTTAAATTGTTTATTGTGTTTACTATTGCGCTATCATGAGGTGGTACTAATTGTCCACCATCGTTCCAGTACACCTTATATCCATTGTATTCAGGTGGATTGTGGCTAGCAGTTAGTACAATACCACAATGACAATTTAAATGTTTTACAGCAAAAGAAAGTTCGGGTGTTGTTCTTAAGCTGGAGAATAAGAATACTTTAATTCCATTAGCAGCAAAAACTTCAGCGACGGTTCGCGCTAGAGTGTCGCTGTTATTTCTGCAATCGTAAGCGATAACAGCTTTTATTTCTTCTCCACTAAAGTGGTCTTTTAAATAGTTGCTTAAACCTTGTGTGCTTTTACCGAGTGTATATTTATTAATACGATTTGTTCCAACTCCCATTACACCTCGCATGCCACCAGTTCCAAATTCTAAGTCTTTGTAAAAACTTTCTTCTATTTCAGATTGATTGTTCTCTAAAAGACTTTTAATTGATTCTTGAGTTTGAGAATCGAAAGTAGGAGTTAACCATTCGTTAATTCTGTTTTCTAAAACTGTATTGAGTGTACTCATGTGTTTTTTTAAATTAAAACTTTTCGGAAATTGTGTAATTGGTGTTTATCTTTTGGTTTGTGTTTTACCACTCGTTTCGGTTATTTCACCGTTAAGGCGTCTAAAAAGTAATTAAATGTTCCCTCATTGGATCGATCCTAATAATGCTCGATAATTGACTTCGTCAACTCAATGTATGCATGATCTATTTATCTAACGGCAATAGTGATCATTAGGATGTAACAGAGATGTAGGAATTTATAAGAATCATAAAAAAACAATATTATATTTATCAAAACAGACAATCTGGTTTGGGACAGCAAAAATGTATTGAGTGCGGCGACAAGTTTATCGGTAGGCAGGACAAGAAGTTCTGTGGCGATCAGTGTCGCTCTACCTATAACAATAAGCTTAACAGCGATCAAAATAACTTCGTACGCAATATCAATAACATCCTTCGGAAGAACAGAAGGATATTAATGCAGCTGAACCCTAAGGGAAAATCTAAGGTACATAAGGAGGAGATGCTCGAGTTAGGATTTAACTTTAGCTACTTCACCAACATGTACGTGACAAAGGGAGGTAAAGAATATCACTTCTGCTACGATCAGGGATACTTGCTTTTGGACAACAACTTTTACGCTATTGTCGAGAGACAAGCATATGTATCATAGTTACAGGCACAAGCCCCTAAGCTGATATACATACCAGTTAATACGGTTTGGAGTTTTTACGGAGAGAGGAGTGTAAAGTGCTTTCGATAGTACGATTTTACTTAGCCGTGTCTGTGGCCTTAATGTCAGCCATATACATACGGAAGAAAAATAACACTGTAACAGCACCTACAACAGCTACGATTGCTTCAACTATGTAGCTTTGTCCAGCTCCACTTATTTCACCGGCGAATCCGCCCGTAAAAGCACCAACAATAGCAATGAGTGCTGCAAAGCCCCAATTTTTGTTGTCTAACGTCGGGATCACTCGCTTGGCAAGAATGCCTACGATGATACCCACTGATAACCATAGTAATAGAGTCATGATATAAGTATTTTGTATGAAGTTAAGCCATGTTAGAAGAAAATCCAATTAAAACACAATAATTTCCAGAACTCTTTTTTGAAGGTGGGCTTTTTAGCGCCAAAATCTGATATCATATCTAACTTGCACTTATATAATTATTTATATATGTTAAATTATGATAATGTGTATTTGTGTACAGTTTATATGGTCACTGATATACGCTAAAGGAGTGCCTTTTTTTGATTTTAATAGAATCAAAAGTAAGGCTGCTTTAATGAGACGTAAACTATGGTCAAATACCATCCAGCAATGATGGAGTAATATCTGTCTTCATCATATGTAAAAATACATATATATAAATTACCTAACATATGAATGAGGGGGTAGGCGTTTTAAGCTGTCTTATATATGTTCGCTCGATGATAAGGTTTGATTCGCTCGCCTTGTTAGCAGCAGATGTCCATAAAGATGGCCGTGCTCTTCGAGAAAGATAAAATTTATTACCCTATTATTATAAAGAGACCTGTCGTTAGCGATAAGTCTCTTTTTTTTTGCTCCTACTGTTTTCTCATTCTGACTTCTCATTATACTTCCTGCATTCATTCTCATATAAATCATATACACATATAAAAAATTATATATGTGAAATACCTAACATATGAATGAGGGGGAGGGCGATATGGGCTGTCTTATATATGTTCGCTCGATGATAAGGTTTGATTCGCTCGCCTTGTTAGCAGCAGATGTCCATAAAGATGGCCGTGCTCTTCGAGAAAGATAAAATTTATTACCCTATTATAAAGAGACCTGTCGATTTCGATGAGTCTCTTTTTTTTGTTCGTATCCCATTGATCATTACTATTTTTCCTTTTCTGTCAGCTGAATACCTATCATCTAACATCTGTTTTTTAATAAACATTCTATTTCCAACGTATATAACTTTTCATATATATAAATTACCTAACATATGAATGAGGGGGAGGGCGATATGATCTGTCTTATATATGTTCGCTCGATGATAAGGTTTGATTCGCTCGCCTTATTAGCAGCAGATGTCCATAAAGATGGCCGTGCTCTTCGAGAAAGATAAAATTTATTACCCTATTATTATAAAGAGACCTGTCGTTAGCGACAAGTCTCTTTTTTTTTGCTCACGCCAAAGTAGCTGCGCTGTCTGTTCTTTGATATATAGTTGATGTCCTTGACTTCTGTTTTGACATATCACAGCTATACATCCTCATATCCTTTCACTACATTTAGAATCACAACAGACTTAGAACATGTATTCTCTTAGCACCTCAATGTCATCTTTCCATAAAAGTAGATTTATAATTAGTCCTCTTTTTTGTGGTCTTATTTGTTCCCTTTTTGTTGTTTTAACTTCTTGTGAAGCTCCAGAGAATCAGTTGGGTCTTTACGAATTAGTAGAGATTGACTTTAAAGGTCCAAGTGCAAGCGAAGATGATTCTGTTAACCCATTTACAAACTATCGGATGGAGGTGACTTTTAAACATGAGAAAGGAAGCTTTACTGTGCCTGGGTTTTATGCTGCAGATGGCAACGCTTCAGAGACTAGTGCTTCATCTGGAGATGTATGGAGAGTACGATATGCACCGTCTTTTATCGGTGATTGGACGTATCAAGCGCGACTTTATCAGGGGGATAATGCTTATTTGAAGTTGCTATCAGATCTTGAAGAATATCCGCTTGAAAACTCAACTGGACAGTTCAGCATAGTTGAAAAAGCACATGATGCATCAATAGATCTAACACATAAAGGACCGCTGAAATATGATGGAACGAGATACCTTAAGTGGTCCGCAAATAATCAGCCCTACATAAAAGCCGGAGCAAATAGTCCAGAAAATTTTCTTGCCTATCAAGACTTTGATAACACTTATGGTTATGATACCACTAAGCAGTTTATAAAAAGCTGGGAGCCACATTTGAAGGATTGGAAGGCTGGCGACCCAACTTGGCAAGATGGAAAAGGCAAAGGGATCATTGGGTCGCTTAACTACCTATCAGAAAAAGGAATGAATAGCCTTTACTTTCTAACTATGAATATAGAAGGAGACGGACGTGATGTCTGGCCTTATATCAGCCATGAAGATTTTACAAGATTTGACGTAAGTAAGTTAGCTCAGTGGGATATTGTATTTAGGCATGCACAACGGATGGGAATCGCTATCCAGTTCGTAATTCAAGAAACAGAGAACGAAACACTTCTTGATGAAGGAGATACAGGGCCTATCAGGCAATTGTATTTTAGAGAACTACTGGCGAGGTTTGGATATCATAAAGGCCTTTCTTGGAATCTTGGTGAAGAGAATGGACCTGTTGTTTGGGAGCCTATCGGACAATCTGATCAACAGCGCAAAGACATGTGCGAATGGTTTTATAACAACGACCCATACGATCATCCAGTCATGCTGCATACACACTCTTCTATAAGTGAGCGCGATACAATTATAGAACCACTTTTAGGATATAAGCGCTTGGATGGACTGTCAGTTCAGATCGATCAGACAGCACAAGTTCATGACCAGTTTGTGAGAAATTATAAAAGATCTAAAGCAGCAGGACAGACATGGGTGCAGCACATGGATGAGATAGGAAAGTACTGGAAAGGGGCCGTCCCAGATGCCGATGAACCAGCACATGATACGATGAGGATAGATGTCTTATGGGGAAGTCTGATGGGTGGCGGAGCTGGAGTAGAGTGGTACTTCGGCTATAAGTACGCTCAAGCGGATCTCAATTGTGAAGATTGGAGAAGTCGGGATATATTATGGGATCAATCTAAAGTGGCGCTGGATATTTTTGAAAAATTACCTGTTGAAGAGATGGAGCCGTACGATGAATTAGTAAAGAGTGGCTCTTGGTGTCTGGCTCAACCTGGCGAGACATACTTAGTTTATTATTATGATGAGTCAGATGAGATTAGCTTGGATCTCACTTCTGTAAATGGCACTTACAATATCGAGTGGTATCACCCACGGACAAGTAGCAAAGCTTTAAAAGGTTCTTTGGCAGATATCAGCGGCGGCTCTATGCAATCATTGGGAAGCCCACCAGAGGTGCCATCAGGTCCGGCTGGTGTGAATGATTGGGCAATTGTGATAACCAAAAATTAGAAAGAGTATCCTATACCAATCGAATAGCAGTTCACTAAACGTCCATAATCGGCTTCTCATCGTTTACAACCATGATATCCCAAGTATGGTCATGCAATAGTCTAGTCGTAGCTAGGAAAAAGTAGGGCGGGTTCGCACCCCATTCTTCAGGTGCTATCATAGATAAGATCCAAGACCCATCTTTCTTTTCATAGAGATGATATACTTTACCCATCACTGGTTTGAATGAGCAGTCCGCCAAATAGATTTTTTCAGATAGATCTATTCTATTATGTATGCCTTTTGCCTGTGCTAAGAGTTGTTCTACCTGGTCTTTGATCTGATGAAGCTGACTATCGGTTTGCTCATACATGGCCGACATGGCGACTCCTTTAGTTCTTCCTTTATCTATCGGACGTATGATGGCTCCTCCTACGGTATGTGCATACGGTAGAAGATGAGGATCTTCAGCGATCTTATCGGGATCAATTGGGTTGACTGTTCTTTTTGACATATTACTTCACTGAATAAAGACTCTCTTGTAATGCTGTAGCTTCTAAAAGGATTTCGATAAATGCATCTTCTGTTATGTCAGAAGCTTGCCTAATATAATACTTGGCAACCATTTTTGTTCCCGATTTGATCAGATTTTGTCTTGCTCCAAGAAATTGACCTTGCATAAAACTCACATAGATATGGTCTTTGTATATATTGATATAACAGAGGTCTTTGAGATAGGTATAGAAGGGAACTTGCCACTTCATACTCGTCCGACAGTGCGGAATCGTGGACATAATACAGTCATGTGCCTGCCATAATAGCTCTTGTTGATTCAGATCTCCTATCTGTGATACATATTGGTCCATGGAGTAGTCACTCATGATATTCTAATAAGTACTTTGTTTTCAGGCAATAATAGATTATAAAAATTCGTAATATGAAAGTATTTGTATAAATTTGCTCTTCGGTGCACTAAGTACCGTAGGCAATAACGTTTTAGACAAAACTTACGAAAAATATGCAATCTATTGGATTTATCATGTGGCAGGCAGAAGCAGAAGGAGATGAAGTAGTGAAGCAAGGGCTGTTGGAGTTGATCATGCAAGGAGGTATTTTATCTCTGATCATCATAGGTATCTTACTTGTACTTTCAGTTATAGCTGTAGCCATCTTCTTTGAACGCTACATGACTATTAAGAAGGCAGGTAGAATTGACCAGTCATTCGTTGACAATATAAGAGCTTCGGTAGCAGCTGGCAATATACAAGGGGCACAAGCCCTTTGTACTACCAAAAATACGCCTGTGGCAAGAATGATCGAAAAAGGCCTGATGCGCATCGGTAAGCCACTTAAGGACATCGACGCAGCTATTGAAAATGTTGGAAATCTTGAAGTTTTTAAGTTGGAGAAGAATCTCTCTACTCTTGCAAGTATAGCAGGTGCTGCTCCGATGATTGGTTTCTTCGGTACAGTGACAGGTATGATCTTAGCTTTTAGAACGATGGCAACAGAGCAGAATGTAACGCCAGACGTACTCGCAGCTGGTATCTATCAAGCCCTTTTGACAACGGCATTTGGTCTCTTCGTAGGTATTTTCGCTTTCGTAGCATATAACCTCTTAGTCGCCAATGTTGAAAAGGTGATTTACAACATGGAGCGTACCAGTTTAGAGTTCATGGACTTATTACAAGAACCCGCATAACTTAACTTAAGCAAGACCAGTATAAACCCATATGGCGGTTAAAAAAAGAAATAAAGTAAGTGCAGCATTTAGTATGTCATCATTGACAGACATCATCTTCTTGTTGTTGATATTCTTTATGCTTACTTCTTCTATGATTCAGATCAATATCGATCTTCCAGAATCCAGTTCGAAGACAGTAGCTCCGACCGATTACACTGTTATGATGACAGTTGATGGGGCAGTTAAATTCAATGGTAAGATAGCTAAGATGAGGGATATCAAAAAGCTAATTCAGCAAGCCGATAAAGTAGCGACTAATAAAGAATATGCCACAGTAGCTATTGTCTCTGAAGTGGGCGTCCCATGGAAAAGAGTCAATGAAGTGATGGAGATAGCAAGTTCTCTTAAGATGAGGGCGATTATCGCAACTAAACAACCTAAAGGCTAAGTCAAGATGGCATTAAGAAAAAAGAATAAGGCGAGCGCGGAGTTTAGTATGTCTTCATTAACAGACATTATCTTTTTGTTATTGATATTCTTCATGCTCACATCTTCTATGGTCGTGCCAAATGCGCTAAATCTTAAGCTACCTGGTAAGCGTAAAAACAATACTGAACTCAAAGCACCACCTGCTAATGTGACTATAAAAAGAGATGGTTCATATTGGATTGGTGGAAAGAAGGTTTCTAAAAATAGAATTGAAAAAGCTGTTATAGCTCTTGGCAAAAAAGGCCGCCCAGTGAGTATGACGATTACCCCGGACCCTAATGTTCCGAACCAATATGTTGTGGCCGTGATTGACATAGCGCAGCGATATAAGGTAGAAACAATGCTTCTGACACCTTAGTCTTATTTGGTAGTGGCTACAAAGAATAGGTTGCCCGCTTCCTTGACATTTATTTTTAATATATATTTGATTGAAAGTTAGTTGATTATGATCAGGATAGCTGGATTTCTCATATTGGTGTTTTTATTAGGATGCACTCCAGATGATCCTTCTAACTCTCAAGAATTAATCTCCTCTTCTGTATTATTTCCTTTAGATATCGATCATTCGATCTCTTATGAGGTATCAGAATTCATATTCACTTCACGAGGACAAATAGATACGCTCAGTTATCAACTTCGGGAGACTGTTGTCGATGAATTTATAGATGACACAGGTGCTACGGTACATGTTGTCGATAGGTTTGTAAAACCCGTTGACGGAGGCACATGGACTTATCAGCAATCATGGCAATCTATGATTACAGATAATCAAGCAATTAGAATAGAAGATAACAGACGCTACATTAAGCTTCGATTGCCTATTAGACAAAATGATACATGGGACGCTAATGCTTTATTCGATGATTCAGCTCCAATTGTAATTGGAAACGAGCCGATAGACTATTATAAAAACTGGCAGTCCAAAATCACTCAGATGAATGAAAGTGTGAAGATAGTGGGTCAAACTTATAATGAAGTAACTTCTGTATCACTTGCTGATTATGAAAACAATATCGAGCTAAGAAGGGTAGAAGAGAAGTACGCTGATGGTATCGGTTTAATTTATCGAAAGATAGAGGTCCTTGATACTCAGTGCTTCGATGCTTGCGCAAATGAAAGCTGGAGTGAAAAAGCAGAAAGTGGTCATATCTATATCCAGCATATCATCAATCAATAAGAACTGTGCTCGATCAAGAAGAATTTATACAAGTAGGCTACATCAGAAAAGGCCATGGCTATAAGGGTCATGCTCGAGTGGTAGTTGCTGATGAATGGAAAGAAGACTTTATGCAACAAGAGTTTATCTTTCTGGAGATAGATGGATATAAAGTACCTTTCTATGTTCAAGAGCGCCAAGAGACGAAAGACATAATTATAAAGTTAGAGCACATAGATAGTGTAGAGGACATGCAAGCGTATCATAAGAACTCTATGTATGTGCTTAAGAAAGATATCAAGCATGCTCAAGATATAATGGACGCCCAAGAGAAGACGTCTGCTATCGTAGGGATGCACATACATGATAAGTCACTTGGAGATATTGGTGCTATCAGCAGAGTAGATGAATATCCTCAACAAGAGATGGCTATCATCATGTCAGCTGAAGGCAATGAGATATTGATCCCTATGCATCCTTCTTTAATCACAGACATAGATGAAGCAGCACAGATCATTCACATGGACCTGCCCGAAGGTTTAGTATAGTGTACAATCTTAAAATGTAATTGTACTTGACCATTTTGCCTTTAATATGACTTAGTCAACCAACGTAACATCTCCGTTAAAGACATCTGTTCTGTTAGTATCAAAATCATCTGAGTATGTCACTTTGATAGAGTACATGTAGACTCCAGGATTGACTCCTTTTGTAGCGAAGCCAGTTGTTGTACCATCCCAACCTTCATTGATATCTGTAGATGTATATACCTTATTTCCCCAGCGATCAAATATGTTGATTTCAAATGCATCTATACGTGCAGAAGAAGATGGTGTCACAAAAAACCTTCTGTTATCTTCTGATATTGATGCACTTGGGGAGAACACATTAGGTTGATATAATCCAAATCGTGAACACTCTCTAAATGTGATATTTATAACATCTTCGAATTCGCATCCATCACTAGAGATAGCAGTAGCTGTATATGTTCCAAAATCTTGAACTGATATAGAAGCACCCGCTTCACCAGTACTCCACATGACGTCAGTATTAGGCAAGTCGACAGATAGTGTGGTGCCGACTTGATCACATATCTCAATGTCGTCTCCTAAATCAAATATTGGAAGTGCACTAGTTGCAAT
Organism: uncultured Saprospiraceae bacterium; assembly: GCA_938039305.1. Lineage (GTDB taxonomy): Bacteria > Bacteroidota > Bacteroidia > Chitinophagales > Saprospiraceae > JAJRXG01. The sequence continues at coordinate 5,655 of CALHUZ010000152.1, read as the reverse complement.
TGTAATTTCATCTGTATCAAAGCAACCATTGTCTTCGACTGAAACGCTAATTGTACCTCCGTCAGAAACTGTGATTGATTCAGTTGTTTCGCCGCTTGACCACAATGTATTCCACGTTCCGTTTCCAGTTGATAAAACAATAGGTTCACCTTCGCAGATAGTTGTATCCATGCCGATATTCACTTCTGGCGCCTGTACGGTAGTTACATCGATATCATCAGTATCTGTACAACCTTTGATATCTACAACTACAGAATAAGTAGCTGCGTCAGAAACTGTAATCATGGCCGTAGTCTCACCGGTATTCCATAAGTAAGTTACACCAGGTACTTCTTGTCCGATGACTAATAAACTATCAGAACAGATAGTTGCAGTTGCTGCAGAAAGTTCTACATCAGGTATCGCTTGAACACTTACAAAAGTCGTATCAGATGTGAAACATCTACCAGATGGATAATCTACAAATGCATCCACATAAAGTACTCCTTGATTTGTAGTTTGTACTGAGATCATTTCAGTAGTCTCAGATGACGACCATAAGAATTCTGTATTAGCAGGAAGTGTTCCTTCGATTATAGGACTTAAGTCTCTACTGTCGCCATCACAAAGTCCAGTAGAATCTGGAAGTGTTATAAATGGGGTTGGATTTATAGTTAGAGTGAAGGTATCAAGTGTTGTACAATTGAATTGATTCGTGATGGATAATTCGTAATCTGCAGCTGAATTTGCAAAGAAAGATTCTCCAATTCGAATTGGTAGTCCGTTTTCAATATTCGTTGAAGACATCCCTGGTATATCAGTTAAGCTAAAGAGTAGTATGCTGTCACCATCGCATATATCGGTATCCTCAGGAAGAATGGCAGTTGGTAAACTATTAAAGACAACGACTGCTTCATTTGTATCAACACAGTTGTTTAGGGTAGCCATCACAGAGTACATACCATCGGTCGATACATTTATAGTATTACCAGTTTCACCGGTACTCCATTCGTAGGTTACATTTGGTTCAACCGATGTGCTTAGATTAACTTGTTCTCCTTGACAAGCGCTATATGAATCTTGCAAATCAAGTATTGGTAATTCTTGAATAAGTAGATTGATAGTATCACTTGTTACACACACGCCTGTTGTAACTGTTAGTTCGTAGCTTCCTGCATCTGCTAATCCGAATGTTGGATCTGTACTAAGCATATCATTACTTCCTAAGTCGTTCCATACTGCATCAGCAAAAGTGAATGAAGAGTAGGAAAGTTCTGTTCCGGCACAGATAGTAGTATCTGTTGCGCCAGCTATCTGGTTCAGATCAAATACGGCTGGCATATCAAAAGTCAATTCAATTGTATCTGCCACAGAACAGTTTGGAGAACTAACTCTGACATCATATGTGCCTTCAGAATTTACATCAAATACTGACCCCGTGATAGCTATTGGTCCTACACCAAGCACTGACCATTGATAATCAAGCATACCCGGAAGAGTAGCATCTAATGAAAGGGTTTCTCCTAGACAAAGAGTAGTATCTCGAGGTCCGATATCGAGTGATCCAAGATCTAAAATCGTCATGTTGATTGTATCTCTTGTGACACAAACTCCATTAATGACCATCAGCTCAAAGCTGCCTTCATTTTCTATAACAAAGGCCGGATCTGTACTAAGTTCGTTTCCACTTAAGTCGCTCCAGACAGCATTTGCAAATGTGAAGGATGGATATGATAGTGTCTCTCCTGCGCATATGATTGTATCTGACGTGCCAGCAGCCTGGTTGAGGTCAAAGATCTCTGGCATATCAATAGTTAGACTAATGGTATCTACTAGAAAACAGTTGTCAGAACTAACTCTAACATCATAAGTTGCTTCAGTATTCACATCGATTATTGGCCCATTCACTGGTATAGACCATTCGTAAGAAACGTTGCCGGGAATAGTCGCATCTAAAGAAAGCATTTCCCCTAAGCAAAGAGTAGTGTCTCGAGGACCTATATCAAGAGTTCCAAGATCTTCTACAGAGATGTCCACGGTATCTCTTGTTACACAAACTCCATTAGTCACCGCAAGTTCATAGCTTCCTTCATCCGCTATTGCAAATGTTGGATCTGAACTTAACGGGTCATTGCTCGTAAGGTCTGTCCACTCAGCAACCTGAAATGAGAAGGCGGGATATGAAAGTGTCGACCCTGCACAAATGATAGTGTCTCCTGAACCAGCAGTTTGTGTTAGTTCGAAATCAATCGGTGTGTCAAATGCCACATCAATTGTATCATTTACTGAGCAATTACCAGAACTTACTTCTACCGTATATCTATCATCAGAACTTACTTCAAGAGTAGGTCCTGTGTTAGCAGCTACTGACCAGGTGTAGTTGACTGAACCGGGTAGGGTAGCATCTAAAGAAAGAACATCGCCCATACATAAGGTTGTATCAGCCGGTCCGATACTAAATGCACCTAGATCTAACACGCCTACATTTACAAAAGTGTCGACTGTACATCTTCCCCTTTCTGCAGTAAGCTCATAAGCATCCTCATCAGTAACTGTTATGGTTGCTCCTGTTTCATTAGTGCTCCAAGTGTATGTGACATCAGGCTCTGTCGCTACTATTAAGTCAAGTGATTCATTGATACATATAGTTGTATCCGTTGTATTAAGATTTAAGATTGGAGCAGCTTCTATAGTTACAGCTATTGTGTCTCTTGAAAAGCAAAGCCCTTCTTCGGCTTCGAGTATATATACAGATCTTCCGACTACAATCGGTACATCAAGTGTATCAGAATTAGAAAGTACGGATTGTGTAGTTGAATCTCTCCAGGTCAAAGGAAGATTAACTCCAGCCCGCTTAGGTATCTGAAGTGTTTCATCCTCACAGATGACTATATCAGCACCTAAAGATACATCAGTGAGCTGCGTCACAGTCACGGTACGTTCCGCTGTCTCTCGACATACACCTCTAAATACTTCGGCTACATAGGTCACAGTATTCTGTCTGTCGACAGGAATGGTCATATCCATTAAACCATTGTTCCATGATACACTATCAAACCCTGCAGCGACACTTAGAGTCGCCTCATCGCCTGCACAGATAGTTGTATCCATATTTACAATGACCTGATCTTGGATGATCACTGGATCAAAGCTCACCTTCAAGCGTAATGTATCTGAACAAACACCCTCCGTTACTGCTATATAGTAGATGCTATCAGCTGGCTGCGTGGCTTCTGATATGTCTATGGTATTAGTACTTGTAGCATCATTCCATTCATAAGAAGTCGTATTCCTTGTGAAGTTCGGAGCCGTGAAGGTTCTCGAATCATCTGAGCAAAGACTTAGATCAGTGAGACCATCAAAAACATCTGCAAATGGCTCAAGGTCGATTCTTTCTATCTCGACGGTATCTCGCTCGACGCATCCACCTCTATCCACTTCTACAGTATAGTTTGCTGTCTCGCTCACGCTTATTGTTTCTGTTACATCTAAGACATCAGTTGAGCCAATTGTACTCCACGTGTAGGAGGCAGTTGCATCAGAGAATCCAGGATCGAGTAGAGTAGTCGCCCCTTGACAAACTTGACGATCCATCATTGGAGTTAACTCAAATGATACTGCAAAGTCAACATCTATTGTATCGCTAATTGGACATCCACTTGGTGTCGTAACGAAAGCAATCACTTGAGTAGCAGTGATATCGATCGTATAGTCGAGATCAGAGCTGACATCGGTCCCATTAACCGCCCATCTGATATCCATTATTGCACTTGCGTCAAATGGACTAAGCATTATGATTGAGTCATTACAAGCTACTATGTCTTCGCCTAAGAATTCTCTGGCCATTCTATTTTCCTCATCAGTTGGAAAAGTCCAACCATCGGTCCGAATCCCTTCACTCCTTTGTCCAGCAAAGAAAGACCCACCTCCAATTGCAGAGACATCAAAGATTCTCATAAAACTGAGGACAAGTGATATATCAGAAGCCATCGTGAAGTCTTCATCGATAGCATCCCCACTTGTTCTAAAGGTGATTGGATTACATTCATCTCCGCGACCTTCGAAATAGCTGTCTACATTCACATCTACACCACCTTCAAGTACATAGGTATGTCCAGGACTAAAGATCAAGCTGTCGATAGCATAATCAGCACCACCGAATGATCCATCATTCATAATAGTCAATGTCCCTATTGTGACGTCATCCGTCACCAGCATCCTCGCAGTACCCATGTTGTTTTCAAAAACAACATCTCCGATACTTCCTTGATCAATACTAAACCCTGACTCTTCTTGGGTATATATCCATGTGGTTCCTCGTGCTGAGATACTAGTGATCATATCGATGGTAAGTGGATAGTTGACTCCATCATATATACCATTGATTGTAATCGTAGAACTGTCCAATCTTAGTCTAGCAGGTGCATTTATTGCAAGAATGGACTCTGCTGCTACGTCATATCCATTAGTAAAGAACTCGCCTCCCGTTAGGTCAATAGTTCCTCTTACTATTAAAGCCGTATCGAGTCTGACACGTGATCCATCATCACCATTGATAAAAATATTATTTAAAAGAGATGGTGTCACTTCAACTCTAAAGTTGTCAGTGTTTCCGGTGCTACCACTTTGATCGATACTGGTTATGTATACATCTGGGATGTTCCATTGTAGAAAAGGAGACCTTACAACAAGTCTATTATTTGGAGTTAATGCACTTACTTGTTCTCCAGCTAACATGTGAAGAGAAGGGGCTCTTATTGCACCGACAAAACTTTCATTTAGAAAGTTGATTGCATTAATATAAATTGGAATATCACTTGTGATTTCGAATCCTGCCGTTGCACCGCCAGGGAAAGAGTTATCGTCGAATATTACAATATCAACTGATTTGGGGATACATCCATCACTTGTGCCACCTGATGTTCTGGACCAATTATTAGGATCATTCCAGCTTCCTCCATTTCCTATCCAATAGTAGATATTGGGATTAGCATTGAAATTGAAACCGCTATTATTTCCTCCATCATACCCACCAAAAACTGTTATAGTTCCTGTTCTAACCCCTTCAATACCTCTCATAAAGAAAGGTCCTGCAAAACTTGCAGTATTAGTTTGAATCATAGCCATTGGACCATTATCCATCTGAGCTATTATTCTTGCATCACCAAAGCACTGATCTAAAGGAGAAAGTATATCACCTATCGTTTGTCTCGCACCATTTTCTAAAAGCAATGTATATTGATTAGCTACCGTAAGGGTTTGTATAATATGATCACCAGTTATTAGTCCGTCTCTATTAAAAGTTAGTTCATTGATGAATGGCGCTAAAGAACCTGTAGGAAGTACTGTTCTCAGTCTTGCATTAGCCTCTACAAAGTTGATTGCTCCAAATGAATATGGGATATCTCCAGTAAGCTCTAAGAGTGCGTCTTCACCAAAGAAATTAATGATTGAATTTGTACCATCGAAATTAAGATTATCATTTGCCAATATCATTTGTGGCCCCGTTCCGACAGGCCCAAGAATTGTCACAATAGATGATCCCAAATCAAGACCAACGTTTGCTGTTCCTGCTGGAACTTGAATGGACGGAGTAGTTACCCCATTATCATTTGTATTGAGTGAACCTTCAAGTATTCTTATTTCTCCTGCAATTTGATCAAAATCATCAAGCAG